>DATFYA010000189.1 GCA_035315345.1 Candidatus Methylomirabilota bacterium | reverse complement strand
CGCGCAAGCGGATTTTTCGGTCGCCTGAACGTCGGAGCCGCCACTTGGGCGGCCGGGCTCCTTCGCGCAAGCGGATTTTTCGGTCGCCTGAACGTCGGAGCCACCAGTTGGGCGGCCGGGCTCCTTCGCGCAAGCGCTCATCCGAACTGCCCCGCGGTCGGTGGATGGGGCGGTGTCGGCTTCCGTCACCGTCGCCGCGGGCGGGTGGCCGTCGAGGGTGTCGTAGCGAAGCTGGCGGGTGATGCGGAAGCGGTCGCCCGGAATGAAGACGCGGTCGTAGACGATGGGGGTGCCGTCGGTGCCCGTCGAGATGCGATCGGAGCGGAAGGCGGCGGTGCCCGGGCGGCAGCCCATCTCGCGGGCGGCCTGCCGGTCCAGGGGCACCGCCGACACGGTTTCGTGAGCCGCGGTGACCTCGATGCCCAGCTTGAAGGACAGGACCTGGCGGAGCGGGGTCACCGCCAGATCGGCCTTGGAGACTTCTTCGCCGATCGCGGCGGGCAGGTACGAGGCCTGGAAGCTCACCGGCTCACCGTCTACGAGGCGCAGGCGCTCCAGGACGAAGACCGGCGCCCGCTCCGGGAGCCGCAGCGACTCGGCGACGCGACGGTCCGCGACCGTCTTGTAGCTGCGCACGAACCGCGTGGCCACGTCTTCCCCGAGCGCGGACAGATCGCCCGCGAGGGCCCGCAGATGGAGAATGTCGTAGTCGATCGACGGGCGGGCGATGAAGGTGCCCAGACCGTGGCGGCGGGCGATGAGTCCATCGCGCTCGAGCAGATCGAGGGCCTGGCGCAACGTCATCAGCGTGACGCCGAACTCCCGCGCGAGGCTCCGCTGGTTGTCGAGGCGTTGGCCGGGACCGTGACCGCCGGCCACGATGCGCTCGCGCAGCGTCTGGGCGATCTGGTGATAGCGCGGCACGCGACTGGCCAAGTAGCAATCCCTCGTCTTCGAGTGTTCTAGAACTCCGGCCGGCCGCCGACTGGCTCGGTCGAGCTTGAAATCGGGATTCACGCAAGCGCGACAGGCAGTTACTGCGACCGGCGCCCATTGTACCTGCGCCGGCGTGGCGCGGTCAATGGGCGCTCAGGGCTAGGCCGCGCCCTCTCTGGCGAGCCGCTGGGACAGCGTGACGAGGGCGTCGAGCTTGCCGCCGGCCGCCCCGGAGTCGATCGACTGTGCGGCCAGGCCCACGCCCTCTTTCAGATCGCGGGCCTTCGCCCCGGCCACCAGGGCCGCCGCCGCGTTCATCAGCACGATGTCCCGCCGCGGGCCGGAAGCGCCCGCGAGCACCCGGCGGATGATCACGGCGTTCTCCTGGCGGTCGCCGCCCTGCAGCTCGGCGATGGTGGCCCGCGGCATCCCGAAGTCCTCGGGGCGCACCCGCGTGCTCCGCACGACGCCCTCGTGCACCTCGGCGATGTGGCTCTCGCCGGTGTTGGAGATCTCGTCGAGCCCGTCGGCGCCGTGGACGACGAAGGCGCGAATCGTTCCGAGCTCGGCGAGCACGCGGGCCAGCGGCTCGGTGAGGGTGGGCGCGTACACGCCGATCAGCTGGGCGTTGGCCCCGGCGGGATTCGTCAGGGGGCCGAGCATGTTGAACACGGTGCGGACGCCCATCTCCCGGCGGGCGGCCATCACGTGCTTCATCGCGGTGTGGAGCAGCGGGGCGTAGAGGAACCCGATGCCGACCTCGTCCAGGCAGCGGGCCACCTTCGCCGGGCTCAAGTCGATGCTGATGCCGAGCGTCTCGACCACGTCGGCGGAGCCGCAGAGCGACGAGACCGAGCGGTTCCCGTGCTTGGCCACCTTCAGCCCGGCGCCCGCCACCACGAACGCGGTGGCGGTGGAGACGTTGAAGGTGCCCGAGGCGTCGCCGCCGGTGCCGCACGTGTCGATCAGCATCTCGCGATCGGTGCCGGTCTGGGCGACCAGGTCCGCGCCGTCGGCGCGCACCTTCACCGCCTTCTGCCGCATCACCTGCGCGAAGCCGATCAGCTCCTCGACGGTCTCGCCCTTCATGCGCAGCGCGGTGAGGAAGGCGGCGATCTGGGCGTTGGTGCCCGCCCCCGACATGATCGCTTCCATCGCGGCCGCCGCCTCGAGGCGCGTCAGGTCGCGATGGTCGATGAGGGCGCGCAGGGCCTCGGTGATGATCGGGCTGGTCACGCCTGGCCGTCTCCCGCCCCGCGGCCGCGCACGATCGCGCTCACCGCGCTCATCACGTCGCGGATCTGCAGGGGCTTGGCCAGGACGAGATCGACCCCGTTGGCGCGCAGCTCCTCCGACGCCACTTCCACGCCGAATCCGCTCATCAGCACGATATGAACCTCCGGCGCGCGGGCCTTGACCGCGCGCGCCACCTGCCAGCCGGTCATGCCCGGCATGGCCAGGTCCGTGAAGACCAGATCGAACCGCTCGGCGCCGACTCGCTCGACCGCAGCCTGCCCCGCGCCCACCACCACCGCGGTGTGCCCCGACGCGGCGAGGATGTCGGCGACGACCTCCGCAACCTCCGGCTCGTCGTCGACCACCAGGCAGTGCAGCGAAACCGCGGCGCCCGCGGGGGCCGCAGGCGCGGCCGCCTCCGCGACCTGGTCGCTCGAGGGAAACACCAGGCGGAACGTGGTGCCCTGGCCTTCTTCGCTCTCCACCGTGATGCGAGCGCTGTGGCGCGCCAGGATACCATAGGCCATCGAGAGGCCGAGGCCGGTGCCCTTCGGTCCCTTCGTGGTGAAGAACGGATCGAAGATCTTCTGCCGGATGTGCTCGGGAATGCCGGTGCCCGTGTCGCTGACGTCGACGCGCACCTCGCCGCCCGGCCCCTCGCCGGTGCCGGTGCGCAGGGTCAGCGTGCCCCCGTGCGGCATCGCGTCGAGCGCGTTGAGCACGAGATTGGTGAACGCCTCGCGCAGCTCGGCCGGATCGCCCGCGATCCGGGGCAGCCGCTCCGCGAGCACGGTGACCACCTCGACCGCGGCCCCGCGCCGCGCGCTGTCGTGACGCCAGGTCGACTCGGTGGCCTCGAGCACCTGCTGCACGACCTGGTTGAGGTCCACCGCCACCGCGGGCTGATCGCGCCGCACCCCCGTGAAGTCCTGGAGCCGGCGCACGGTGCGGGCGCCGTCCATCGCGGCGCGCTCGATGACCTTCAGCCACTGTCGCAGCTTGCCGTCCTGGATGCGCTCGAGCAGCAGCTGGGCCCGCCCGAGGATCGAGGCCAGCACGTTGTTGAAGTCGTGCGCGACTCCCGAGGCCATCTCGCCGAGGGCGCGCAGCTTCTCGGTCCGCACCAGCTGATCCTGAGCGTCGGCCAGCTCGCTGAACGCGCGCGAGCGGTCCTCGTACAGGCGCGCGCTGCGCAGCATGAGGGCGGTGAGCTGGGCGATGTTGACGAGCAGCCGCTCGTCGGCCTCGGTGTAGGGACGGTCCGTGCTCCGCAGCGACAGCACGCCCAGCACCCGCTCGCCTGCGGTCATGGGCACGATCAGGCAACAGGGCAAGCCGACCACCGCGGGCAGCGGCGCCACCCCGTAGCGGGCGCAATCGCCGACGTAGTCCGTCGTGCGGATCGGCCGGCCGGTGCCGACCACGTAGCCGGAGAGCCCCGCCCCGTCGCGCGGGTAGAACTGCGGCGCCTCCTCGTCGCAGCGCCGGCCGTCGCGCACCCGCAAGACCACCTCGAGCCGATCGTGGTCCTCGTCCAGCAGCAGCACGGTCAGGCTCTGGACCTCGAGCACGCGCGAGACCTGCTGGTACACCGCGTCGAGCAGCCCGGCCTGGTCGAGCTGCCCGGTGACCGCGCGCGACAGCTCGTGGAGCACGGACAGCTCGCGCAGCCGGCGCTGGTTGTCCTGGAACAGGCGCGCGTTCTGCAAGGCCACGCCGACCTGGCTCGCCATCGCCTCCATCAGGCGCAGCTCGGCGTCGGACACCTCGCGCGCCTCGGCCCACCAGCCGGCCGCGAAGCCGCCGATCACCTGCTCCTGCGCCACGACCGGGACGAACAGGTGCGTCCGCACCGGAATGACGCGGCGGATGTGCTCGGGCAGCCGCGGATCGTTCGTCCCGTCGGTGGTCACCACCGCCTGCCGGCGCCGGATCGCCTCCTCGTAGAACGCGTGGCCGGTGAGCGGGATGCGGGTGCCCCGCATCTCCTCCCGGTGATCGGCCGGGATGTGATACCCGGCCAGCGGGGCCATCCACTGCCCGTTGTCCTCGACGAGCCACATGCCGGCGAGGTCCGCGCCCAGGCCGCGCACCACGTGGCGCAGCAGCTGGCGCGTCAGCGCGTCCACGTCGAGCGTCGAGGCGAGCGCCTGGCTCACCGAGAGCAGCGTCTCGGTCTCCTGCAGCTTGGTCGCGGTCTGGCGGGCCAGCTCCGCGTTCTCCATGCCGAGGCCGACCTGGGCCGCCACGCCCTCGACCAGGCGCACTTCGGAGTCGGAGAACTCGCGGCCGGTCTGCCACCACACCAGGAACAGCGCGCCCACCGCCTCGCCGCGCACCGTGGTGGGCGCGAAGAGGACCGAGTGCGCGTCGAGCCCGGCCAGCGTGTCGGGATCGAAGCGCGGATCCGTGCGGGTGTCCGACGACCAGGCGGCGCGGCCCTCGCGCCAGACCTGGGCCAGCGCGGGAAAGCGCGAGAGCGGGAACGGGTGGTTGACGAAATGCTCCCGTAGATGCCCGGGCACGTGATGGCCCGCCATCGGGACCAGCGCGTCGTGGCGGGTGTCGAGCCGGTAGATGCCTACCATGTCGGCGCCGAAGGCCCGTCCGACCTCGCGCGCCACCAGCCGCATCACGTTCTCCGGCGAATCGGGCTGCGACAGCGCGCGGCCGACCGCCAGCAGCGCGGTCGTCTCGCGCAGCCGCTCCTGCACCTGCGTGTACAGGCCCGCGTTGGTCAGGGACAGCGCGAGCTGGCCCGCCACCGCCATGGCCAGGTCCACCTGCCAGGCCTCGAAGGACGTGGTCCGCTCGGTGTGGTCGAGGATCATGACGCCGATGACCTCGTCCTGACGAATCAGCGGCACCGCCATGGCCGACTTGACCCCGAAGCTCTCCACCCACGAGGCCGGCACCAGATCGCTCGCGCGGGCGTCGGGCACGATCACCGGCCGCCGGGTGGCCACGGTGCGGGCGTGCAGCGGAGGGTCCAGAGGCAGCGCCTCGGTCATGCGGCGCGCCTGCTCCGAGCGGTCGGCGTCCGGTCGCCCGTCGGCGAACTGCGACATGAGCGGCACCACGCGTCCGTCCACCCAGCGATGGATCGAGCAGCGGTCCACCCCGCACACCTGCGCGATCTTCATCGCCACCTGGCGGAGCAGCCGCTTCGAGTCGAGCGTGGAGTTCAGGATCTCGGCGACCTCGAGCAGCGCGCGGCTTTCCTCGAGCCGGCCCCGGGTCTCGCCGTAGAGGCCCGCGTTGCGGATGGCCACGCCGGCCTGGGCCACGAAGCTCTCGAGCAGCTGCTGGTCGTCGGCGCCGAGCCGGATCGGGCCCTTGCCCACCAGCGTGAGCACGCCCAGCAGCGAGTCCTGCACCAGGATGGGCACCGCGACGATGCTGCGGATGCCGTGGGTGGCCGCCCACGCCCTGAACTCGAAGCGCGGATCCTGCATCACGTCGGGCACCTCGAGCGGGCGGCGATGCTCGGCCACCCAGCCCGCCGCGCCCTCGCCGAATCGCAGATTCCGAGTCGGCAGATCCAGACCGAAGTCGGCGGAGACCGTCTGCAGGGTCAGCGTCCGGTTCACCTCGTCGGCCACCCAGAAGTTGGCGAGGGGCACCGCGATCAGCTCGGCGGCCGCCTCCGCGATCGCGCGCAGCACCTCGTCCATGTCCAGCGAGGCCGAGACGATCTGGGCGAGCCGGGTCAGGCGACGGAGCCGCGCGGCGCGCACGTCGAGAGCCTCGTACAGCCGGGCGTTCTCGAGCGCGGCGGCGAGCTGGTTGGCGAAGACCGACAGCTGCTCGATCTCGCGGTCCACGAAGTGCTCGCCGCGCCGCCGGTACGCCACCAGCGCCCCGCGGATGTGCTCGCGCACGAGCGGCACCGCCAGGATGGCCCGCCCCCCGATGTCCGCGATCCACCGGCGCGACTCGGGGCGCAGGTGCATCCGCGGATCGCTGAGCACGTCGGCGGTCCACACCGGGCGGCCCTCGGTGAGCGCGAGGCCCACCACGCCCTCGTCGCCGCGCAGCGGCTTGGCCATGTCGGCCAGCGGCGCCGAGAACTCGCCCTGCCCCACGGCCAGACGCAGCAGCTGGCTCTCCGGATCCTGCAGCCAGATCGCCAGGTCGGGGAACGCGAGAGTCTCCCGCGCCTGGGTGGCCACGAGGTCGAGCACGCGGCTCTCGTCGAAGGTCGACACCAGCACGCGCCCCAGCTCGGCCACCGCGCGCATGCGCTCGGCCTGCTCGGAGGCCTCACGGTAGAGCCGGGAGTGATCGATGGCGATCGCGGCCTGGCCCGCGAAGGTCTCGGCCAGCTCCTGCTCGCGCGCGGTGAAGGGTCGACGGCCGCGGAAGACGAGCACGCCGATGGGCCGCTCGCCGACCAGCAGCGGCACCCCCAGGAAGTGGGTGTAGCCGAGCCGCTGACCGGCGGCCTGATGGTCGGCGATCACGTCGGCCCCTTCGAGCTCGCACATGAGTGCCTGGCCGGTGGCCAGCACCTTGCCGCTCAGGCTCTCGCCCACCTGCAGTCGCGTCCGCATCATCGTCTCGGCCGCGGTGCCGGTGAGGCCCGCCACCACCAGCTGATCGCCGTCCAGGAGCCGGAACCCGGCGTTGTCCAGCTCGAGCAGGCGGGCCGCCTCCTCGGCGATCGAGGTCAGCAGGCTCTCCGGGGTCACGAGCGCGCCGATCTTCTTGTTGATCTCGAGCAGCGAGGACAGCGACGCCTTGCGGTCGCGCTCCTGGGCGAAGAGCCGGGCATTGGAGAGCGCGATCGCGGCCTGGCCGGCCAGGCCGCTCATCAGCGAGATCTCGCTCGCCGAGGGCGCGTGCGGCTCCCACCAGTAGGCGGCCAGCGCCCCGTGCGCCTCGCCCTTGCTCACGAGCGGCACCGAGAGCACCGCGCGATAGCCCTCGCGCACCACGAGGGCACGCGTCTCGGACGTCAGGGGCACCGCGGGGTCGTTCAGCACGTCCTCGCTCCAGACCGGCTCGCCCCGGGCGACCGCCCGGCCGGTGGTGCCCTCGCCCACGCGCACCCGCAGCGAGGTCATGAAGTCGGGCGACAGGCCCCGCCCGCGCTCGTAGACCAGGAGGCCGCTCGGGCGATCCAGGCGGAAGACGCCGAGGCCGGCCACCCCCAGGAGGGCCCGGCACCGGTCGACCACCAGGTCCAGCACGCGCTCGGGCTCGAGCGTGGAGGAGACCACGCCGCTGACCTCGAGCAGGGCCTGGTACTGCGCCGCGTTGCGGTGGGCCTCGGCGAAGAGCCGCGCGTGCTCGAGCGCGACCGCGGCCTGGGTGGCGAAGTCGGTGAGGATCGACAGCTCGTCCTCGACGAACGGCGGCGCGCCCGGCCCGCGCCCCGCGGTCATCACACCCAGCGGCCGGCTGCCCGCCATCAGCGGCGCCACCAGGAGCCGGCTCGTGAACGGCACGAACTCGGCCATCGCGTTCGCGGAGCCGGCGTAGTCGTTGATCAGCGCGCCCCGCCCGGCTGCGAGCGCTACCCCGGCCTCGCCGGTCCCGATCTTGAACCGGAGGTCGCGGATCCAGTCGCCCACGTCCGACCACGCGCGCGCGTGCAGCGTCTCGCCCTCCAGCAGGTAGAGGGCGGCGTAGGCGCCGCCGATCAGCTGCTGGGCCGAGCGCGCGATCACCACCAGCAGATCCTCGGTGTCCACCTGCTCCGAGATCTGGCGCTCGATCACCCGCTGGGCCTCGAGCCGGCGCAGGCGGGCCGCCGCCATCTCCTGCAGCTGGGCGCGCTCGACGGCCAGGCCCACCGTCTGGGCCACGCCGGCCAGGATCTTGCGCTCCTCGTCGGAGAAGTCGCGCGCCTCCTTGGACACCAGCGCCATGACCCCCCAGGTCTTCAGGTCGACCGGGATGGGCAGGGCGAGCTGGGTCCGGTGCGAGCGGTCCGCCGCCATCTGGCGGATGCTCTCCCCGGACGGCGGCGCCGCGTCGAGGTGGGTGACCAGGATCCGCCCGGTGCGCGCGGCCTCGCCCATGTGCGAGTCGCCGAGCGGCCGGACCTGGAAGCGCTCGACGTACTGCGGATCGAAGCCGCTCTGGGCCAGCATCACCAGCTCACGCGCCGCGCTGTCGAGCCGGTAGACCGCGCCGACGTCCATGCCGGACAGCTCGCGAACGACCTCGAGCGTCTCCTCGGCGGTGGTGGCCAGGTCGGCCCCGCGGCCGATCGTGGCCGAGATCGCGTTCAGCGCCTCCAGCTCGCGGTTGCGACGCTCGAGGGCCGCCCGCGGACTGCCATCCGTCCGCGAGCCGGCGTGCGACCGGGGGGGCTCGGGCAGGAACGCGAGCACCACGCCGGCCAGCACCACCACGCCGCCGGCCAGCAGCGTGAGGAACTCGAGCCCGAGGCGGCGCTCGGCTCGCGCGAACTCCCGCACCGGCAGGACGACCCAGAGGGCGCCGTCCGGCGAGCCGATCACCGGGCTCTCCAGCCGTCGGACCGCGTGAGGCTCCTGGCCGGCGGTGATGACGCCGGTGGCGGCCGCGGCGGTCCAGCCCGCCGGCGCCAGATCGGGGCGGCTCGACGCGAGCGCGCGATCGCCGGCCAGGAATACCACGGCGGGGCCCGACGGCAGTCGCTCGAGGAGCGCGCCGAGGCCATCGAGCCGGCGCCCCGCGACGACCGTGCCGACGGGGGTCGGCTCCCGATCGGTGGCGCTCCTGACCGGCGCGGTCACCAGGAAGTACGGCCGGCCGCCGGCCAGCCGCAGGGTGAGGACGGGCTCGGTCGGTATCGAGGGGCCGGGCAGGCTCGGCGGCGGGCCCGCCGGCACCTGCACCAGCGGCGTGCCGCGCCGGTCCAGTACCGTGATGAAGTCGGCGAGTCCGTCCTGCGTCACGGCGAGCACGCGCGGCGACGCCGCGCGGGCCAGCGTCGACCAGTCGCCCTGCGTGACGCCGTCGATCACCGCGGGATCCCGGGCCAGCAGCGCCGCCTCGCGACGGAGCGAATCCTGATAGTCGGCCACCAGCGCGGTGACCGCGTCGACGGTGCGCGCGACGGCGACGTCCCGCGTGCGCACGAGCTGTCGATGGGCGGCGAGGTAGCCCAGCGAGGCGAGGATGCCGAGCGGAATGGCCAGCAGCAGGAAGGGAACGAGGAAGCCTCGAGCGAAGCGCCTCACACGGCTATTCTCGTTCCGTCCGGCGGCGAACTGAACCGAAATTTCGGGGGCCTAGAGACCCAGGTAGGCCTGCTTGATGTGCCCGCTGGCCAGCAGCTCGTCCCGCGGCCCGGAGAGCGTCATCCGCCCGTTCTCGAGGACATAGCCCCGGTGGGCCAGGCGGAGCGACCGCAGGACGTTCTGCTCGACCAGCAGGATCGTGATGCCCCGGCCGTTGATGCGGGCCAGATCCTCGAAGATCGCCTTCACCATCACCGGAGCCAGACCGAGGCTCGGCTCGTCCAGCATCAAGAGCCGCGGCCGGGCCATGAGGCCGCGGCCGATCGCACACATCTGCTGCTCGCCGCCCGACAGGGTGCCCGCGAGCTGCGCGGTGCGCTCCCGCAGCCGGGGGAAGAGATCGAAGACCTCCGCGAGGGAGTCGGCCACCCGACCGCGGGCCTCCGGGGTCCGGGCCCCCAGCTCGAGGTTCTCGCGCACCGTCATGGTCGGGAAGAGCTGCCGGCCCTCCGGCACGTGGGCCACCCCGCGGGCCACGATCTGCGCCGAGCTCCGCCCATCGAGACGCTGGCCCTCGAACTCGATGCGGCCGCGGCGCAGGGGCAAGAGCCCGGAGACCGCGCGCAGGGTCGTGGTCTTGCCCGCTCCGTTGGCGCCGATCAGCGCCACCGTCTCGCCCTCGCGCACCTCGAGCGAGACGTCGCGCACCGCGGTCATGTCGCCGTAGCCGACCTCGATGCCGTCAACGCGAAGGAGCGTGGACATATTCCTCGCCGAGGTACGCCTCGATCACCCGCGGATGATTGGCCACCGCCGCCGGCTCGCCCTCCACGATCTTCTCGCCGAAGTTCAGCACCGCGATGCGATGGGACAGCGACATCACCGCGCGCATGTTGTGCTCGATCAGCAGGATCGCAATGCCGGAGGCGTTGATGCGCTTGACCAGCGCGACGATGGCCTCGATCTCGGTCGGGTTGAGCCCGGCCATCACCTCGTCGAGCAGCAGGAGGCGCGGCTCGGTGGCCAGCGCCCGCGCCAGCTCGAGGCGCTTGCGCTCGGCCAGCGTGAGGGCGCCCGCGGCGTGGTCGACCTTGCCTCCGAGCCCGACCTGCTCGATGACCTCGCGCGCCCGGGCCCGGGCGTCCTCCATCCGGGCCCGGCGGGACAGCGCGCCCACCCGCACGTTGTCCAGCACGGACAGACGGGGGAACGGCCGGACGATCTGGAACGTGCGGCAGAGGCCGAGTCGGCAGATCGCGTGGGGCGGGAGGCCCACGATGGACCGGCCGGCGAAGCGGATCTGCCCGCGGTCCGGCGCGAGGAAGCCCGAGAGCAGGTTGAAGGCGGTGGTCTTGCCCGCGCCGTTCGGGCCGATGAGCCCGAGCACCTCGTCGGGCGCCACCGAGAGCGAGAGGTCGCGCACCGCCTGCAGGCCGCCGAAGCGGCGGGAGATGCCGGTGACCTCCAGCAGCGGCGTCACCGTGCGGCCGGGCGGGCCCAGAGGCGGCGGAGCGCGGGATAGGCGCCCTGGGGCAGGAAGAGCACGACCGCGATCAGCAGAATCCCATAGGCGATCAGGTGAACGCCCGACCAGCCGCCCTGGCCGAAGTAGACGCGGGCGACCTCGGCGAGCGGGCTCAGGATGAACGAGCCGAGGATCGGCCCGAGCACGGTGCCCGCGCCGCCCACGATGGGCCGGATGATGATCTCCACCGAGAGCGGGATGCCGAACACCGCGTTGGGCTGCAGCGAGAACAGGTAGAAGGCGTAGAAGGTGCCGCCCACTCCGGTGAGGAACGACGACACCACCATGGCCAGCATCTTGTAGCGGAAGGTGTTGACCCCCAGGGCCTCGCAGGCGCCCTCGTCCTCGCGGATCGCGATGAGGTAGGCGCCGAAGCGCCGCCGCTCGATCGCGGCCACCACCAGGGTGGCCATCAGCATCAGACCGAGCGCGACGTAGTAGTAGACGCGATTGTCCTGGAACTGGAACTGGCGCGGGTTGCCGGTGAACGTGATGTAGTAGCCGAGGGCGCCGCCGACCGCGTCGGTGTTGAGCGCCACGATGCGGCAGACCTCCGCGAACGCCACGGTCAAGAGCACGAAGTAGAAGCCGCGCAGGCCGAAGCGAAAACCCAGATACCCCACCACCGTCCCGAGCGCCGCGGAGAGCACTCCGCCCACCAGCATGCCGATCCACGGGGTGAGCCCGACCTCCGCGGAGAGCAGGGCCGAGGCGTAGGCTCCGAGGCCGACGAACGCGGCGTGGCCGGCCGAGAGCTGACCCGCGTAGCCGCCCACGATGTTCCAGGCCTGGCCGAGGAAGGCGTAGAAGAAGATGAAGATGAACACGGTGACCGCGTAGGAGCTGAGCACCGCGGGCAGCGCCAGCAGGACCGCGAGGGCCGCCGCGGCCAGCCACTTCATGCGCCCGGCCGTTTCGTGCGCGACGGTCCGTTCATACGGGAGCCCGGCCGAAGAGCCCGGCGGGCCGGACGAGCAGGATGACGATCAGGAGCGAGAAGCTCACCAGCTCCTTCATGGACGGGCTCAGGAATACCGCGCCGAGCGACTCGGCTACCGACACGAGCAGACCGCCGAGGAAGGCGCCGGGCAAGCTGCCCATGCCGCCGATGATCACGATGTTGAACGAGGCCACCGACAGCGAGAGCCCGCCCGCGGGCTGGAAGGGCAGGATCGGCGAGACGAGCGCCCCCGCCGCGCCCACGCAGGCCGCCCCGATGCCGAAGGCCGCCGCGTAGACGCGCCGCACGTCGGCGCCGATGACGAGGGCGCCGTAGGCGTTGTCGGCGGCCGCGCGCATGGTGCGACCCAGATCGGTGCGCTGCAGGAAGAGGTACAGCGCGAAGGTCAGCACGATCGCGAGGACGAAGGTCACCAGCCGGGCCACGTCCACGAAGATCGGCCCCAGCCAGAGGGTCGCGGCGCGCAGCGGCGAGCGCACCCGTTGGGGATCGGGGCCGAAGGCGACGAGCGCCGCGTTCTCCAGCACCAGCGCCACGCCCAGCATCAGCAGGATCTGCATCTCGTGCGGGGCATCCACGATCCGGTCCACCAGGAGGCGCTGGACGATCACCCCGGTCACGAACAGCACCGCCGCGCAGCCCACGAAGCCCACGTAGGGATCGATCCCGGCGCGGGTGGCCAGCAGCCAGGCCAGGTACATCCCCCACACCATCATGTCGCCGTGGGCGAAGTTCACCACCCGCATCACGCCGAAGATCAGCGTGAGGCCCACCGCCATGAGGCTGTAGACGCCGCCGAACAGGAGCCCGTTCAGCAGGCTCTGGGCGATGAGCGCCGGATCCAGAGCCGGCTACGCCTTGGGACGCGGGAAGACGAACTTCTGCACCGCGGCCTCCCGGGGCCAGACCGCCACCGGCTTGCCGCCGAGGATCTGGATCATGGTGGTGACCGCGTTGGGATTGTCGCCGACCTCGTTGAAGGTCACCGGGCCCGCGTACTGCATGAGGCCGCCGCTCCAGTTCGACTTGCGCAGCGCCTCCACGATGGCGTCGGGGTCCGTCGACTTCGCGCGCTCGAGCACGTCGGCGATGAGCATCATGCCGTCGTAGGAGTAGCCCGAGTTGGTGTCGAAGGTCTTGCCGCCGGAGCGCTTCAGGTAGTCCTCCGCGACCTTCTGGGTCCGCGGATTCTTGAAGTTCGCCCAGGGCAGGCTGCTCATGACGTACTCGAGATCGTCCTTCAGGACCGCGAGCTGTCCGGCCTCGTAGAGGCCCGGGCTCCCCGGCCCCACGATGCCCATGATCTCGATCCGCTGCTTGCGGATCTCGGGCAGCAGCAGCTGCGCGCTCGCCGGCCGGGTGATCGGCGCGATCACGTCGGGCTTCGCCGCCTTCGCGCGAGAGACCTCGGTGGAGAGGTCCTGGGGCGGCTCCGGCCACGGGATGACGTCCACGATCTCCCAGGAGGGCTTCGCGGCGGCGTGCGCGGCCTGGAAGCCCTTGGCGTTGTTCTGGCCGAAGAGGTCGTTGCAGTACATCAGCACCACCCGCTTGGGCGACACCTTGGCTTCCTGGAAGACCTCGCCGAAATACTGCACCGCCCGACGCCCGAACGACGAGCCGGTGGGGAAGTTCCGGTAGACGTACTGCGTCTTCTGCTGGCCTTCCTTCACCGCCTTGGCCACGTTGGCGGTGATGGGGTCGGCGGCGGCGATGTCGACCAGGAACGGGATGCGCCGCTGCTGGGCCACCGGCACCATCGCCTGGGTGGATCCGGAGTCGAAGGAGCCCATGAGCATCTGGGCGCCCTGATTCATCACGCGCTCCGCCTCGGTGCGCCCGATGTCGGGCTTGGTCTGGGTGTCGCCCACGATCAGCTCGAGCTTCGCGCCGTTGAGGGACTTGATGCCGCCCGCCGCGTTGATCGCGTCGGCCGCCATCTGGGCCCCCAGCCGGCAGGCCTGGCCGGGCTCGGCCAGGGGGCCGGTCACCGGGTGGACGACGCCCACCTTGAAGGTCGGCGTCTGCGCGCGCAGCACGACGGGGAAGCCGAGGGCGGCGGCGCCCGCCGCCGCCCCGGCGGCCTTCAGAAGGGTGCGGCGCTGCACACGCGGCTGACGACGGTCGCTCATCGAGGTCTCCTGTCGGGTTAGGGGTGACGAGACGTCAGGCCTTGCCCAGCAGCTGCTGGGCGATGACCACGCGCTGGATCTGGTTCGTGCCCTCGTAGATCTGGGTGATCTTGGCGTCGCGCATGAACCGCTCGACCGGGAACTCACGGGTGTAGCCGTACCCGCCGAAGATCTGGACCGCATCGGTCGCCGCCTTCATGGCGGTGTCCGAGGCCAGGCACTTCGCCGCGGAGGCTTCCAGCGCCGTCCCGCTCACCCCGTGGTCGATCAGGGCGGCGGCGTGGTGGACGACCAGTCGCGACGCATGCACGGCCATCGCCATGTCGGCGAGCATGAACTGGATGCCCTGGAAGGTGGCGATGGGCTGGTCGAAAGCGCGGCGCTCCTTGGCGTAGGCCACCGAGGCGTCGAGCGCGGCCTGGGCGATGCCCACGGCCTGCGCACCGATGGTGGGCCGCGACTGCTCGAGCGTCCGCATCGCGATCTTGAATCCGTCGCCCTCCTTGCCCAGCCGGTTCTCGACCGGCACCTCGCAGTCGCTGAAGTGCAAGGCCACGGTGGGCGAGCCGTGGATGCCGAGCTTGCGCTCCGCCTTGCCGACCGTGAACCCCTTCATGCCGGGCTCCAGCAGGAGCGCGGTGACCGCCTTGGCCCGCTTGCCCGGATCGCTGGTCACGAACACGGTGATGACGCCGGCGTGGGAGCCGTTGGTCACCCACATCTTGGAGCCGTTCAGCACGTAGCGGTCGCCCTTGCGGACGGCGCGACAGGTCATCGCGGCGGCGTCCGAGCCCGATCCCGGCTCGGAGAGGGAGAAGGCCGCCGTCATCTCCCCGGTGGCCAGCTTCGGCAGGTAGTGCCGCTTCTGCTCCTCGCTGCCCGCGAAGATGATCGGGTAGCCGCCCAGGTTCTGCACCAGGAAGATGGTCGACGTCGACGCACAGGCCCAGGCCACCTCCTCGGCGGCCAGGCAGAAGGCGAGCGAGCCCGCCGCCGTGCCCCCGTACTCCTCGGGGATGTGCAGCCCCATCAAGCCCTGCTGCCCCAGCAGCTTCAGCTGCTCGTGCGGGTACTCGCCGGTCTCGTCCACGTGGGCGGCGCGCGGGGCGATACGCTCGCGCGCGATCTCCCGCGCCAGCGTACGGATCGCCTGCTGGTCCTCGCTCAGATAGTAGAGATTGTTCATCGTGGCAACCGGTTGCACCTACTTCTTCGAGTAATCGTAGAAGCCCTTGCCGGATTTGCGACCGAGCTGCCCGGCCATGACCATGCGCTTGAGCAGCGGGGGTGGGGCGTAGCGGGGCTCCCGGTACTCGTCGAACATGACCTCGGCCACGTACATGGTGGTGTCGAGGCCGACCAGGTCGAGCAGGGTGAAGGGCCCCATCGGGTAGCCGCAGCCGAGCTTCATCGCCTGGTCGATGTCCTCCAGCGAGGCCAGGCCACCTTCGTAGACCCGGATCGCGTCCAGCAGGTAGGGCACGAGCAGCCGGTTGACGATGAACGCGGTGGAGTCCTTCGCCCGCACCGGCACCTTGCCGACGGCGTGCACCCACTCGTACGCCCCCAGCACGCTCTTCTCGTCGGTGAGGATGGTCTGCACGACCTCGACCAGCTTCATCAGCGGCACCGGGTTGAAGAAGTGCAGCCCCAGCACCTGCCCCGGCCGCTTCGTCGCGGCGGCCATCGCGGTGATGTTGCACGACGAGGTATTCGACGCCAGCAGGGCGTGCGGCGGGCAGATACGGTCGAGCCTGGCGAACGTCTCGTTCTTCAGCGGCTGATTCTCGGTGATGGCCTCGATCACGAGGTCGCAGTCGCGGAAGCCCTCGACCCCGACCACACCCTTGATCCGCCCGAGCACCTCGTCCCGCGCCTTCTCGTCGAGCTTCGCCTTGGCCACGAGGGCGTCGAGACTCTTGCGGAGGCCGGCCAGCCCGCGGTCGAGCAGCTCCTGGCTGGCCTCGGCCACCACTGTCGGGAAGCCCGCCTGCGCGGTGACCTGCGCGATCCCCGACCCCATCAGCCCACAGCCCAGCACCCCGACGTTGCGGATTGCCATGCCCGGTCTCCCCGATCACGCCGTCCCTGGCGGCTCCGGGACGACGTCAGCCTCGAATGGTAGGGTTCTGCGCGGCGGTCAGCGGCGGGTCTTCGAGCGGTTGTAGGCGGCCAGCGCGAACTCGTGCTCGATGTCGCCGGGCGGGCACGGATTCCTCACGGTCACGCTGATCCCGGTCTTCTTGTTGCGCATGGAGCCGTCCGGCTGGGGCTCCCACTCATCGACCGGCGATGGCCGCGGGGCCAACGCCTCGCGCTTGATGTCCTCGGTGAAGGCGCGCTCCCGCGACTCGATCGGCCGGTTGATCAGGTTCAAGATGATCGGCGCCGGCGCCGGCTGCGTGCCCTCGCCGGCCCCGACCGCGGCCGCGGGCAGCACCACCCCCGCCATCGCCACCAGCACGCCCCCGACCCACGCTCGCTCGATCATGTCCGGCCTCCCGGCTCCCATCATACAACTACTGCCGACGGTCTAGTCGTAGACGATCAGGGAGTCGATCCGGTGCCCGGCGAGACGGGCGCGGCCCTTGAGAAAGGCCAGCTCGATCAGGAAGGCGGCGCCCACCACCGACGCGCCCAGCCGCTCCACGAGTCGCAGCGTGGCCGCCATCGTGCCCCCGGTGGCCAGCAGATCGTCCACCACCAGCACGCGCTGCCCCGCTGCGATCGCATCTTCGTGGATGGCCAGCACGTCGCGACCGTACTCCAGCTCGTACTCCTCCTCGATCGTGCGCGCGGGGAGCTTGCCCCGCTTGCGCACCGGCACGAAGCCGGCCTTGAGCTGATGGGCGAGCGCCCCGCCGAAGATGAAGCCGCGCGACTCCACGCCCACGACCAGGTCGACCCGCGAGGTGTGGTAGCGGGCGGCCAGGTGGTCGATCACCGAGGCCCAGGCGGGGCCGTCCTTCAGCAGCGTGGTGATGTCCTTGAAGAGGATGCCTTCGGTCGGAAAATCCTTGATGTCGCGGATCTTTGCGCGGAGCTCGTCCAGGTTCATGGCCGAGCCGGCATGTTACCCGGCGGCCCAGGTGGGGGCAACCCGAAAAACCTCGTCGGCGAGCATCTCGAGGTCGGCAACGATGAGATCGGCGTCGGCCGACGGGAGCCGGAACCCGGCGGTGTAGTGCGCCGCGCGCATGCCGATCCCCCGCGCGCCCACCACGTCGGCGTCGGGGTTGTCGCCGATGTGCAGCGCCTGCCCGGGCCGCATCCCGGCGGCGGCGAGCGTCACGCGAAAGATCTCCGCCTCCGGCTTGCGCACGCCGATCTCGTCGGAGTACGAGATGGGACCGAAGTAGCGCAGCAGCCCGTGGCGCTCGAGCACGCGCCGCAGGATCAGCCCGGGCGTGCGGCCGGTATTGGACACGATGCCGAGGATCACTCCGCGTGCGGCCAGGTCGCGTACTGCCCGCGCGGCGCCCGGGGACAGGTCGGGCGGATGGGCCAGCACCGGGGAGATGTAGGCCTCGAGCGCGGCCGCGAAGGCGGCCGGGCTCAGGCGGGCGGCGATGCCCGGCTCCCGGGTATCGAGGACGATGCGCAGCTGCTCGGCCGGGCTCGGGTCGCGATTGTCGCTCCAGAAGCGCTCGGCCAGCGTGAGGCCCGAGCGCTCGTGGATGTCCTCGGCGTCGACCTCGCTGACCGGCGCCCCCGCGTCGTGCAGCGCGCGCCGGATGGCCTCGACGCGGCGCGCGCGCTGAGCGCGCAGGTTCTCCGGCGAATCGGTGACCAGCGTGTCCCAGAAGTCGAAGGTGACGAGGCGGATCACGAAGCGAAGCGGGGCTTGCGCTTGCCGAGATAGGCCTCCATCGCTTCGCGCGGCTCCCCGGTGGCGAAGGACTGGCCGAAGGCGTTGACGCCATACTCGACGGCGGTGCGCAGGTCCGTGTTGCGCCACCGCACGATCAGCTCCTTCTGCAGGCGCACCGCGCTCGGCGCGCACGCGAGGATCTTGCCGACCAGCTCGGCGGTCACCGCCCGCAGCTCGGACCGCGGCGCCACCCGGTTCACCAGGCCCCACTCGAAGGCCTGCCGCGCGGAGACGCTCTCGCCGGTCAACAAGATCTCGGCGGCGCGCCCGGGCCCGACCACGCCGGGCAGGAGCGCGGCCTCGATCACCGACGGGATGCCGACGCGGATCTCCGGCAGGCCCATCACCGCGTCGCCGGCCGCGGTGCGCAGGTCACAGGCCATGGCCAGCTCGAAGCCGGCCCCGAGGCAGGCGCCGTTGATCATGCAGACGGTCGGGAACGGGGCGTCGTGCACTTCGTTGATCGCCTCGTGCAGGCTGGCGATGAAGGCCTTGGCGGGGCCCGGGGTGAAGTCGCGGAGCACCTGCAGCTGCATGCCCCCGGTGGTCGCGCGGCCCGCGCCGGTGATCACGGCGGCGCGCACCCCGGCGTCCCGGCGCAGCGCCGCGAAGGTGGCGCGGATCCCCTCGACCATCTCGGGCACGATCAAGTTCAACGGCGGGCGGTCCAGCGTCACCCAGGCCAGGACGCCCTCGCGCGCGACCGTGACGAAGTCCGGCTCGACCGACATGGATCGGCGGCTAGTACCGCTTCATCTTCGGATCGATCGCCTGGGCCCACTGATCGAGCCCGCCCACCAGGTTCACCGCCTTGAACCCCTGCTGCCGGAGGAAGCCGGCCACCGCCGCGCTGCGGACTCCGTGATGGCAGTACACGACGATCTCGTCCGCGGGGTCCAGCTCGGCGGTCCGGAACTCGATCTCCTCGATCGGGATGTGGGTCGCGTTGTCCAGGCGGCACAGCGCGGTCTCCCAGTCCTCGCGCACGTCCAGCAGCACCACCGGGTCCTTGCGGTCGAGGCGCGTCTTCAAATCCTGAGGGGCGATGTCGGTTCGCTCGGCGCTCATCTCGTGGTCTCCCGCTGGGAAGATACCATGTCAGGTCGGCTCGGGCAGGAGCACCGAGGTCTCGGGAGAGATCTCGATCTTCACGTCGTCGCCGGGCTTGAAGCCGCGGCCCTGCGACGCGGAGGTCAGCATCTCCACGCGCACGCTGCCGCCGGGGATCGCCACGTCGTACAGCTGGCGCGAGCCCTCGAAGACGTGGCTCGCCACCTGGCCGCGGATGCCGCCGGCCGCGCGCTCCGACTCCTCGAGCCGCAGGGACTCCGGACGGAGGCAGAGGAGCCCGCGCGCGCCGACCGCCCAGGGATGGCCGCCCGAGGCCACCGGCACCCGCGAGCCGCCCGCGGTCTCGACCACCACCCCGAGGTCGCGCACCTCGACCACGCGCACCGGCACGAGGTTCGCCGCGCCCACGAACTCGGCCACGAAGCGGTTGCGGGGGCGCCAGTAGATCTCCTCGGGCTTGCCCTCCTGCACGACCCGCCCGTGGTCCAGCACCGCGATGCGGCTCGACAGGGCGAGGGCCTCCGCCTGGTCGTGGGTCACGTGGAGCGTGGTGATGCCGACGTCGCGATGCAGCCGCCCCAGCTCCAGCCGCATCTGGGCGCGCAGCCCCGCATCGAGGTTCGACAGCGGCTCGTCGAGGAGCAGCAGCCGCGGCTGCACCACGAGGGTGCGCGCCAGGGCCACCCGCTGCTGCTGGCCGCCCGAGAGCTGCGACGGCCGACGCGGCTCGAAGCCCGCGAGCCCGACCTGCCCGAGGGCGGCCGCCACCTTGCCGGTCAACGCCTCGCCGCTCACTCCACGCTCGCGCAGGCCGAAGGCCACGTTCTCGAACACCGAGAGATGCGGCCAGAGCGCGTAGTGCTGGAACACCATGCCGAGGTTGCGCTTCCACGGCGGCACCGCGTCGATCGGCTCGTCGTCCACCACGATGCGGCCGGTGTCGGGCGTGATGAAGCCGGCCAGCAGCCGCAGCAGCGTGGTCTTGCCGCAGCCGGACGGCCCCAGCAGCGTGTAGAACTCACCGGGCCGGATCGAGATCGACACGTCGGCGACCGCCCAGTGGTCGCCGTAGCGCTTGCCCACGCCCTCCATGCGCACCTCGGACAGCCGGATCAGCTCGGACTGGGTCACGCGGTCACGCCTCCTCCGGGATCATCCCTGAAGCGCGGCCGGCGATCCAGCCGCGCCACCAGCGGGACCACCGCGAGCCCGAGGGCGGCCAGCACCAGGTACACCGCGGCGGGCGGCAGCGACGATAGCAGCGTGGTGGCCAGCACCGGGCCGATGAAGGCAGCGCCGATGCGCGAGGAGTTCACGAACCCGATCGCCCCGCCGGACGCGCGCTGCGCGATCGCGGCCACCGCGAGCGGGAACACCGGGGCGATGCACAGCACCTGAAGGAAGCGCAGCGCGCCGAAGGCCCACACGTTGCCCGCGAGGGCGAGCGTCGCGAGGAACAGGGAGGAGCCCAGCAGGAACCACCGCACCGCCTGGCGGTCGCCCAGCAGCTCGGCCAGCCGCGGCGCGGCCATCGCGCCGAGCGAGGCGGCGACCCCGGTGGCGAAGATCAGGACGCCGCCGACCTCCAGGGTGGACTCCGTGGCCACGCCGAGCGGCGGCAGGATCTGGGGCAGGATCGAGGTGAGGAAGAAGATCTGCGTCGAGCCGGCGAGGACCACCAGCGACACCGTCGCCAGCTCGCGCACCGAGGTCGGGCGGGCCGGCGCGGCCTTGGGGTCGCGGGGCCGGCCGGGCGGCACGCCCCAGGAGACGAGCGCCGAGCACGCCCAGAGCATCACCGCGCCCAGCACGAACGAGAGGCGGAAGCCGACGCGCGCGGCCACCAGCGCGCCCGCCGCCGGGCCGAGCACCTGGCCCAGCGTCATCCCGGATTGGATGTAGGAGACCTGGCGCCGCACGTCGCCACCCGAGCGGCCCACCATGATGAACGCGAAGGTCGAGACCGCGCCCATCAGGCCCAGCAGCATGCGCGCGACCAGCATCTCGGGCAGCGTGCGCGCCGCCGCCATGCCGAGGAAGCCGAGCCCCTGGAACGCCTGCACCGCGATGAAGCCGCGCTTGGGATCGATGTGCTCGCCCAGCCGGCCCGAGATCGGCGCGGTGAGCACGGTGATCAGCGGGCTGATGCCGAGAATCCACCCCGTCCATCGGAGCGTCGCGGCCGGGTCGAGGCTCGACATCCTCTGGATGTGGAAGGGCAAGCTCACGTACACGAACGACCACGCAAAGGTGCCGAGCAGCATCGAGGCGGGGAGCACCCATTCCGCGCGCGGGCGGCTCACGGGCGCGCGTCCCACGCGCGGGAGCGGCGCGCGAGGCCGGACGCGGCCCAGGTGCCCGCCGCCACCAGCACGATGGCGACCACGCCGAGCGCCGCCCCGGGCCCGCGGCCCGCCGCGGACTGCATGTAGAGGTAGATCCCGTAGGACAGCGGCCCCAGCTCCACGCGGGGCACGAGGAGGATGGTGGACGACAGGTCCACCGCCGAGGTGATGAAGGCGAGCAGTCCGCCGGCCAGGAGCCCGCGCGTCATCAGCGGCAGGGTGATGCGCCGGAACGTCCGCGGCCGGTTGGCCCCGAGACTCTGGGCCGCCTCCTCCAGCGCGGGCGACAGCTGCTGGAGCGCCGCGTAGGCGCCCCGCACCGCGTAGGGCAGCCGCCGCACCGCGTACACCACCACCAGGATCAGCCACGTCGAGGTCAACGGCTCGCCGAGGCCGGGCACGCGGAGCCCGCCGAAGGCGCGCAGGTAGCCGATCGCGAGCACCACGCCCGGGATGGCCAGCGGCACCGTCGAGAGCGTGTCGAGCCAGTGCCGCGCGCGCACCCGGCCCCGCAGCAGCAGCCAGGCGATGACCGCGCCCAGCGCCACGTCGAGCAGCGCAGCCAGGCCCGCGTAGCGCAGCGTGTTGACGACGAACCCCGGCGAGCGGACCAGGATCTCCTCGTAGTTGCCGAGCGT
Organism: Candidatus Methylomirabilota bacterium; assembly: GCA_035315345.1. Lineage (NCBI taxonomy): Bacteria > Methylomirabilota (SeqCode) > Candidatus Methylomirabilota bacterium. Next base: position 62,203 of record DATFYA010000189.1, on the reverse strand, counting down.
GTACACGGTGGGCAGCGGGCTCAGGCTCCACACCCGCGAGAACGACAGCAGCACGATGCCCACGTGGGGCAGGAGCGCCGGCCCGAGCAGGAGCAGCGCGCCCAGCCAGGCCCCGAGCGCGCCGCGCCGGCCCAGCACGACCGGCGGCGTCTCCCCGCCCCGGCCCAGCGCGGCGAACTCGCCGCGGGCCAGCGCAGCCTTCGACAGCCAGAGGGCGGCCAGCGACAGCGCGACCAGGATCACGCAGATCACGTAGCCATCCACGTCGCTGAAGCCGATGGTGGTCACATGCACGTAGGCCTGCGGGGCCAGCAGCCGGGTGTAGTTCAGCATCAGCGGCGTGCCCAGATCGTCGATCACCCGGATGAAGGTCAGCAGCGCCCCCGCCGCGTATCCGGGCAGCGCGAGCGGCAGCAGCACCCGGCGGAAGAGACGGAGCCCGGAAGCCCCCAGGTTCTGGGCCGCCTCCTCGAGCGAGCGATCGAGCCCGCCGAGCGCCGCCGCGGTGTTGAGCAGGATGAACGGGAAGTAGTGGAGGCTCTGCACGAGCACCACGCCGGCGAAGCCCTCCATGAACGGCACCGTGACGCTGAAGCGATCGAGCAGGAAGAGGTTCACCGCGCCGCGCCGGCCGAGGATCTGCTGAAAGGCCACCGCCCCCACGAAGGGCGGGATGACGAGCGGCAGCACCCCGAGCACCGAGATCAGCCCGTGCCCCGGGAACCGGTAGCGCACGGTGAGCACGGCCAGCGGCACCGCGATGACGCTGCCGATCACCACCGCCAGCAGCCCGGCGAGCAGGGTGTTCACCAGCGCCTCGCGAGACAGGGGCCGCGCGAAGAAGGCCAGCAGCGGGCGGAGCGTGGGCGCGCCGTCGGCCACGACGGCGACCGACAGCACCTGGATGAGCGGATAGACGATGGCGACCGCGAGGAGGACCAGGAGCGAGGCGACCAGCGCGGTCTCGCCGGTCGAGCGGTGTCCTCGCATCAGGCGGAGGCGGAGCTCGCTTCGATCGCGGACGCCTCCGGGGCCATGGGCTGCGCCGCGAAGGTCAGGTACTCGAGGTCCTCCAGGGTCTGCTCGAGGCGGTGGTAGGCCCAGGCGCAGGCGAGCAGCGCGGCGAGCGGGTAGCCGAGCCCGTAGGCGCGGGGGCCCACCGCCACCGTGCCGAGGGTGAGGGCGGCGTTGGCCACGAAGAAGACCGCGGCGACCTCGGCGGCGTCGCGCCGACGGTCGAAGTAGAGCAGCACGATGCTCCCGAAGAGGCACAGCACGTGGAGCAGCGCGCCCACGAGCCCGCAGCGGAGGATGCCGAGCTGGAGACGATCGAGGCCGATCGCGGCGATCAGCCACGGCGCCAGCGCCATCGAGAGCAACGTGAGGGGCGCCTGGACGATCAGCAGGCGGCGCAGGCTGTTGCGCAGGCAGGCGACGAGCGCGCGCTTGGCGTCGAGGACCTGTCGGAGCGTGCCGTGCTTGGTGGCGACGCCGTAGTACTCGCGATAACGATCGTAGAAGTCGGTCTCGACGCTGACGAGGAAGATGGCGAGCGACGGCACCACCGAAAGGTAGCACAGGAAGATCGGGGTGTCGTACAGCGAGGCGTGAAACCAGCCCACGACCGGCAGGCCGGTGGGCCCCACCCAGAAGATCACGCGATCCACCGCGATCGCCGCGTTGTAGAAGACGCCGGCCGCGATCAGCTCCGGGTAGCGCCCGAAGGCCCGTAGCAGGTGCACCGACTCCGGGACCCGCACCCCGGTGAACTCGCGCTCGACCCGCGCGCACAGCACGAACAGGATGCCGGCCTGCCCGGCCAGGAAGCCCGCGAGATAGCCGCTCCCGCCGACGTACCGGCCCAGGCCGAGCGCGGCGAGCAGGCTGAGCGCATTGCCCGCGAAGAATGCGGCGACCACGCTCGCGTAGTCCTGCGCCGCGCCCAGGTAGATCATCACCATCCAGGTGCACGACACCACCACCAGCAGCATGACCCCGAAGAGGCGCAGCGCCGGCTCGAGTCCCGGGCACAGCGCGTAGAACGCGGTCCCGAGGACGAGGTGCGCGAGCGCGGTCACCCCGAGCGTGAGGCGATAGGAGACCACCAGCGCGCCGATGCGCCCGCGGTACAGCTCGTCGGCGAGGTGCCGCGTCACCACCATGTGGGCGGCCCCGGTGGTGATGAGCGAGACGGTATAGGTATAGACCACGATCGCCTGGAAGCGGGCGTGCGCCGCGTCGCCGATCAGGTTGCGCGACAGCAGGGCGAGGGTGCCGAGCGTGCAGATGGACAGGAGCCACGGCCCCGCCGACAACACCGCCCCGTAGAGATGCGCGCGCAGCCAGCCGCTGTAGCTGCCGTCGACGATGAGGCGCTTGAGCCGGAAGCCGATGCCCGCCATCGCGTGCTAGCCGCCCGCCGCGATGAGGCCGCGGTAGATCTCCCGGTAGCGGCGGATCAAGTCCGCCTCCTGGTAGTGCGCGCGCACGCGGGCCCGGGCGGCCCGGCCCATCTCCTCCCGCAGGCCCGGGTCGCGCGCCAGGCTCACGATGGCCTGCGCGGTCGCGCCCGGGTCGGCCAGGCCGGTCACGAGCCCGCTCGCCCCCAGCGCCCGATCCGCCGGCTCGCGGCCCTCGAGCAGCTCACGGCAGGCCCCCACGTCGGTGGACACCAGCGGGACGCCCGCGGCGGCCGCCTCCAGGATCACCAGCGGCAGCCCCTCCGAGATGCTGGTCAGCACCAGCACGTCGATGCGCGAGTAGATCTGCTTGACGTCCACGCGTCCGGTGAACTCGATGCGATCCGTGATCCCGAGGGTCGCGGCCAGGCTCCGGCACTCCGCGAGGTACTCCGGGTCCTCGTCGCCCGGGCCCGCGATCACCGCCCGCGCCCCCGGCACGTCGCCGGTCACGATCTTGACCGCGCGGATGAACGTCTTCACGTCCTTGATCGGCACCACGCGGCCCACGAAGCCGATGCGGAACTCGCCCGGCGCCGGCTCGGTCCGCGGCAGCGCCGCGAAGGGCTCCAGGTCGACGCCGTTCGGCACCACCAGGGTCTTGGCCGGGTCGGCCCCGTCGCGGATCTGGGCCTGGCGGTTGCCCTCGAAGATCGTCACGATCCGGTCGGCGTGCGCGTAGGTGATGCGCGACAGCCGATCGAACAGCCGGGCCCACAGCTCCTTGAAATACGCGGGACCGGCGGACAGGGTCATCGGCGCCTGCCGCTGCACGTAGATCCACTCGGCCTGGTCGATCTCCATGCGCCGCTCGCGCGAGTAGATGCCGTGCTCGGTGAGCAGCATCGGCCGATGCCGCCGCAGCCGCTGGGTCGCGGCCACGAAGCCGGCCCAGCCGGTGGAGACGGTGTGGTACACGGAAGCCTCGGGCACCGCCGCATGCAGCAGGCGGAAGATGGGCAGGTGCGTGAAGCGCCACGTCCAGAAATAGTCCAGGAACGAGATGTCGGGCGCCCGCTCCTCGTACAGGCGACGGACGATCTGCCACGACGGCTTGCCGTAGATGAAGTCGTGGACCGACGGGCCCGTGCCGGGGCGCGGGCACACGCCGTGGAGCAGCTCGCCGAGGCCGTCGGACCGGCCCGCCTTCAATTCCTCGTGATAGCGCCACATGGAGTCCCACGCGTCCGCGGACAGGCTCTCCCCGCTCACCGCCGGCTCGTCGCCACCGTGGATGCCCACGTCGACCAGGCTCACCACGTTGGGCGGCAGCCGGTAGCGCGGCTCGTGCGCCTCGCCCTGCGTGGCCGAGATGTGGAAGATCGCGAAGCGCAGCTCGGGCAGCGCCCCGACCAGCTGGTGGATCCACGCCGACACCCCGCCGGTCACGAACGGATAGGTGCCCTCGAGGATGAGACAGATGTCGGCGCCGGGCGCGCTCACGCCGCCGGCTCCTCCCCCGCCCACCAGCGCAGCGTCTCGTCGGCGCGCCCGGCGGCCGCCGCCTCGCGCGCGAGGGCGAGGAGGTCGCGCCACCGCCGTTGGCGGAAGAGGATCTCGGAGAGCAGCAGGTCGGCCTCGCCGGACGGCTCACGGCCCCGCGCTTCGCGCGCGAGCGCCTCGGCCTCGTCGACCTCGTCTCGCGCGAGCAGCACGCGCGCGAGCGCGCGCGCCGCCGACGGCCAGCCCGGCCGCAACGCCCATGCGCGGCGGTACGCGGTCTCCGCCTCGCCGAGCCAGTGGCGGCCCATGGTCGGATCCAGGATGCCGCTGGCCTGGTAGGCCGCGCACGCGTCGCCGTGCGCGAGCTGGCGCTCGGGGGAATCGGGCTCCCCGCGCCGCCCCTCCTCCGTCTGGCCGATCCGGCCCACGAGGCGCTCCTCCACGCGCTGCAGGGCCCCGGAGGCGGCGATCTGGGTATCCCGGTCGGGCGCCTGCAGGGCCTCGCGCAGCAGCGCGACCGAGGCGGCGTCCCCGCGCCGGGCCAGCAGGCCCACGCCCCAGCGCTGGGTCCGCGGATCGGCCGAGCGGATGAGGTCCGCCACCGGCTGCACCGACACCTGGGCCTGCAGCCACTCGAACACGCGGTCCACCGGCTCGGGCGCCTGCCCGGGTCCGGGCAGCTCGGCCATCTCCGCGTGCGCCCCCGCGTAGAGCCCCGACGGGGCGGCCCGCCGCTGCCAGAGCGCGATCGCCCCGATGCCGGCGAGCCCCAGCCCCGGCAGCGCCAGCACCAGGGCCGCGGCCAGGAAGCGCGCGTCGGGACGATCCCGCCGCCGGCTCCGCTCGACCAGGAGCGCGGCGGCCAGGTGCGCGCCGAGGGCGGCGAGCCACCATCCGAGCACCGCGCCGGACAGCGCGATCAGCTCGGCGAGCCAGGCCAGGGCGAAGGCGACGGTGGAGCTCAGGAGGCGACTCCGCCGGGCCGCTCGCGCACCGCGAGCACGCGGGTCGAGAACTCGAGATCCTGCGCCTCGTCGGCGTACGGGGCGAAGTGGAAGTTGGCGATCTCGCGGGACAGGCGATCGAGCACGATCTCGGCGCGCGCCGGCGCGGTCTCCGGCAGGATGATCGCGAACGAATCCTCGGTGGCGTAGCGGCAGACGATGTCGACGTCGCGGAGCGTGCGCGAGAACACCATCGACAGCACGCGTCCCAGCTCGGCCCGTCGCGCCGCATCCACCGCCCCGTAGCGGTGGATGCGGAAGATCAGCACCGAGAGGGGACGGCCGTAGCGATCCGCGCGCACCTCCTCCTCGTGGATGCGGCGCTGGTAGTAGGCGTAGGTGTAGGCGCGCACCAGCTCGTCCTCGATGGTGCGGGCACGCGCCCGCTCGTGCGCGCGCGCGTTCTCGAGCGCCCGCGCTCCCCAGTCCGCCACCAGGCCGAGCCGGTCGAGCGCGACCGGGGTCAGGCGCAGGAACGGCAGCGCGGTCACGGTGACGCAGCCGAGCAATGCCCCGCCGTCGGCGACGAGCGGCGCGGCCATGAGCAGGCTCGCGCTGGCGAGGTCCTCGACCGAGGCGTGCTGGCTCTGGTCGCGAACGCTCACCGGCCGCCCGAGCCGGATGGCCAGGCCGACCAGCCCCTCGTCGGGCCGGATCTCCGATCGGTCGGGCGGCGATCCCTCCGCCGCGCGCAGCCGCAGGAGGTCGCCCTCGAGAGCGTAGCACTGGCAGGCGTCGGCCTGCAGGAAGCGGCGCGCGGTGAGGGCGATCGCCGGGTAGAGGCGATCCGCCTCCAGCGTCTCGAGCGCACGGGCGGCGGTGTAGAGGCTGGACAGGGAGGCGCGCTCGTCGGCCACGCGCCGCTCGAGCTCGTGCTTGGCCTCGGTGGCGGCCATGAAGCGGACGGCCTGATCGGCCAGCTCCTGCTCGAGCGAGGCCACCCGCGCTTCCACCGCGCGCGTCTCGCGGAGGTGCGCCTCCCGCAGCGCTCCGAGGGCGAAGCCGGTGGCCAGCAGCAGGAGCGGGGTGACGTAGTGGTGCAGCGTTCGCAGCTCGGTCCAGCTCACGTGGTCCAGGCGTGCGACGATGCACCCCGCGATCGCCGCCGCGGTGACCAGTCCGCTCACGAGGCCCGCGCGCAATCCGTGGCGCGAGGCCACGATCGCGATCAACAGGAGCGCGGGATGCGGCTGCACGCCGAGCAGGCCCGGATCGCCGGGCGCGAGCAGGACGTTCAGGACCACGAGAGCGAGGAGGCCCGCGCCCAGCTCGACGAGGTACACGGGCGGACGACGGATGGGCCCGGCCACCCGGCGCTTACCGGGCTCGGGCGTCGCCCAGGGCGCCGGTCAGGTAGGCGGCCATCTCGTGCGTGACCTGTTGCGCGACGCGCGCGAGGCCATCCTCGCGGAACCAGGACGTGCCGACCCGCGCGTAGCTCGCGGTCCACACCACCTCGCCCGAGGTGACCTCGACGAGCCGGGCGGTCAGGCCCACCGCGGGCGTCTCGGAGAGCCCGGGCTTGTAGCGATACTCGGTCACCGAGCCCTGCAGCACGTGGCTCACCTGCAGGAGCCGGCCCACCCGCTGCGCCGAGGGCAGACGCGCCGCATCCGCGGGATCCAGGTTGTCGCGGCGAAGCAGATCGGCGACCTCGCTCGGGTCCATCACCGCGAACGCGCCGGTCGCCAGCAGCTCGGAGACGAGGAGATCGGACGCAGCCTGTCCCGCCCGCAGGGCCGCGGTCTGGTTCTCGAACGGCAGGACCGCGACCCGGCTGGGCCTCGCCGCGCCGGGCTTCACCCACTCCTGCACCGCGCTCGCGCATCCGAGCGCGGTGAGCAGCGCCGCCATCAACAGCATCACTCTCGGCCGCATGTCGGTCAGTATCGGATCTCGAGACGGCCGAGGAACGACTGCTCCTCGCCTCCGACCGTGGTCGATTCGGTGTTCCGAGTATAGAGCACGCGTGCGTCCAGCCAGGGACGAATTCGCCAGCGGCCCTCGCCGGTGACCTCGTACGACGTCAGCGCGCGATGGAGATCGCGCCGCCCGACCGCGCCGGCCTGCACCCGCAGCGCGGAGGTGACGTCCCAGCCCACGAGGCCGCCGAGGGCCACGATGTCCTCGCGCCGGATGAACACGACCTGGTCGCGCAGGGGGCTATCCGCGGTCGGCGTGTACTGGGAGAAGAACACCTGCGGGATCAGGGTCACCTGCACGCGGGTCCGCACCAGCTCGATCTCCGCGCGCGCCGCCGCTTCCCAGCGATTGCCGAGATCCTGGTGGGAGGCGCGGTAGTGGCGGAAGTCGTAGTGGAGGCCCAGCACCACCGGGGTCAGGATGCGCCGGGCCACGTCCACCGTCACCCGATCCGTGGTGCCGTTGAGCGGCACCGCCGAGACCGGATTGGTGAGCAGCTCGCGGATCGCGATGTCGAGGATCGCAGTGGTGGCGCGCGCGTCGTCGTACAGCGCGCCGAGCCGGCCGGTGGTGCGGAAGATGCTCTCGCGCCGCCGCGACTCCTCGGGCCCGGCCCACACCGTCACCGCCCGCGTGGCCTGGAAGCCGAGCGCGGCGAGCACGGTGCCGATCTCCTCGGTGAACGCGTTCTGGCTCTCGGAGTGATCCTGGTGATAGGTCCCGTAGCGGGAGCCGGCCCGGAGCCACCAGCGGTCGGCCAGCCAACCGACCCACACCGCCTCCTCGACGTGCTGGGTGGCCGACTGCTGCAGCAGCGAGTAGTGCCCCAGCTCGAAGCGCGGCGCGTGCGCGTAGACGATCTCTCGATGGGCCAGCAGCAGGTCCCGGTCCTCGGGGTGGGCCTCGAGCAGCCGGCCGTACAGATCCCGCGCCCGGCTCCACCGTCCCGCGGCCAGCTCCGCGGCGGCGAGATCGGCGGTGAGGCCCGCGTCGGCCGGCCGCTCGCGCGCGAGCGCGTCGAGCCGGCGGCCCGCCTCGGCGGGCGCGCCGCGCGCGAGATCGACGCGGGCGCGGAGCCGCCGCAGGCGCTCCGACGTGGGATCGTCGGCCAGGTACCGGTCGAGCGCGGCGGCCGCCTCGTCCATCAGGCCCACGTCGGCCAGCAGCTCCGCGTACTCCTCGCGCAGCGAGCGATCGTCGGGGCGACGCGAGAGCAGCGCGCGATAGGCGGCCAGCGCCTCCTCCACCCGCCCGAGCCGCACCAGGATGCGCGCCCGCATCGCCTCGGTCTCGACCGGATCCGCGGTCGGCGCTTCGGGCGCGGGCCCGCCGGCCTCCGGCGTCTGCCCGGAGACCGCCGAGGCCGAGCCGGCGAGGAGCAGGAGGGCGAGGAGCCCGCCGCGCCAGCCGGACCGAAGCCGGATCGCGTCGCTCACCGGGATCGGGGCGGCAGCAGCCGGAGGGCGCGCTCGTACTCGGCGCGCGCCCGCTCGTCGTGGTGATCGGCCGAGTACAGCTCGGCGAGCAGGTAGTGGACCTCGTAGTCGCCGCCCTTCACGCGATTGAATCGCTCCAGCGCGGTGCGCGCGCCGGGCGCGTCGTGGCTCCAGGCCATGAGCTGGCCCGCGCGCTTGAGGGCCTCCGCGTCATCGGGCTGCAGCTCGAGGAGCCCGCGATAGGCGCGTAGCGCGACGTCGTTGCGCGACATCGCGAGGCTCCGGCGGCCGACCTCGCGGAGGGCCTGCGCGTCGCGAGGCCGGGCGCGCATGACGCTCTCCCACTGCCGGAGCGCGGCGTCGCCGGCACCCGTCCAGTCGTAGAGCTGGGCGAGGGCCAGCCGCGCCTCGATCGCCTCCGGTCCGCGGCCGTCGGAAGCGGCCAGCACCGCCTCGTACTCCGCGATCGCCTCGGGATAGCGACCGAGATCGGTGAAGACCTTGGCGACCTTCACGCGATAGCTCGGACCCGCGGAGGGCGCGAAGCGCCGGTGCACGCGGAGGCCTTCGTCCACGCGCCCGGCCTGCGCGGCGAGCGCCAGGTAGCGCAGCACGAAGGGCTCGTCGAGCGGACGTCGCTCGACGAGCGGCTGGAGCAGCCGCAGCGCGTCCTGCAGCCGCCCGAGGCCCTCGGCGGCCTGCGCGGCCGCCTCGCGCAGCGCCGCGTCGTCGGGTCGGCGCGCGAGCCGACGCTCGGCCTCGCGCAGGAAATCGGCCGGGCGGTCCTGGAAGCGATACAGCTCGCCGAGGCGCACGAGGGCGGCCTCGGGCAGCGCGCCGCGGCGATCGAGCGCCTCGTAGACCGCGATGGCCTCGCGCTCCTGGTTGTTCCACTCGTAGAGCTGGGCCAGCCGCAGCGCGTCCGCGATCGCGCCCGGGTTCCCCTCGACGAGGCGACGCTGACGCGCGATCGCGTCGCCCATGCGGTTGGCGCCCACCAGGGCCTCGATCGCCTGTCGCGCGTACCGGTCGTCGCTCGGCGAGAGCGCGGCGAGGCGGTCGAGCGCGGCCACCGTCTCGCTCGGGTCGCCGGCGCCCTGGGCCAGCGCCGCCACGCGCTGCTGCAGGGCCCGGTCGCCCGGCCGCTCGCGCGCCACCCGCTGGAGGAGCGCCAGCGCGCGGCGCGGGTCGCTCGACCACTCGTAGAGCTGGGCCAGCGCCAGCGCGGCGTCCGTGCGCGACGGGGCGATCTCCACCGCCCGCTCGTAGGCGCCGATGGCCTCCGGACCCCGGTCCTGCTCGACGAGCAGCCGTCCCAGCTCCACCAGGACGTCGGCGTCGCGCGGGCGGAGCGCGGCCAGCTCCCGCTGCACCTCGAGGGCCCGCGGTCCGTCGCCGCGGGCCCGGTACCGCGCGACCAGCTGCCGCCGCGCGGTCTCGTCCCGCGGATCGGCCGCACGCTGGCGCTCGAGCAGGGCGATCTCCTCGACCTGCGCTGCGCCGCCGGGAGCGGGCAGCAGCCGGTCGCGGGCCTCGACATCCTTCGGGTCGAGCCGGGCCAGGACCTTCCACTGCTCGACCGCGCGATCCCCCTGCCCGATCGAGTCGTACAGCTGGGCCAGCCAGCGACGCGCGTCCGGATCGGTGGGGCGGCGGTGGACGTACGCCTCGAGCACGGCGGCGGCTTCGTCCTGGCGATTCAGGTTGCGGGCCGCGGTGGTCAGCTCGAGGACCGCCGACGGATCGGACGGAGTGAGAGCGACGAGCTTGCGCAGCACCGCCAGCTGTCGCTCGTAGTCTCCGCTCCAGAGATATGCGGTCAGGAGGCGCTCGAGCAACGGCCCGTCGTCGGGATGCGGCTCCGCGGTCAGCCGCTCCAGCACGGTCGCCGCCGCGGCCGGATTCTTGTTCCACTCGTACACGTCGGCCAGATTCAGCAGCAGGTCCCGGCGGCGCGGCGCGCGCTCCGCCGCGGCCACGAGCGCCGTGATCTGCCGATCGGGATCGCCGAGCGCCTCGTACGCCGACGCGAGGCCGACCCAGAGATTGGCGTCGCCCGGCTCGCCGCGGAGCGCCTCGGTGAAGACGTCCCGCGCCTGCGTGTACTGACGGCTCGCCAGGTAGGCCCAGCCGAGGTCCGCGCCCCACGGCAGCGAGAGCGCGAGCAGCGCGAGGGTGAGCAGCACGCCCACCGCCAGCTTCCAGCGCGCGATCTTCACGCGAGCCGGAACTCCACCTCACCCGCCTCGCCGCCGCGAACGACCAGGCGCCCGTCCGCGCTCACGCGGGAGCGAAGCCGGCGTGCCCCGCCGGCGTCGCGAATCTCCACGTCCGTCTCGCGCGCCGCGGGCAGCCCGGCGATCTCCACCTCCTTGGCCCCGATGCCCGCGACGGTGAGCGCGACGCGGCCATCCGCGTGCGACCACGCGGTCACGCGGTGGCTCGAGCGGGCCAGATAGGGTGCCCGCGCCGGCCGGTCGGTCAGCACCACGTGCGCGGGCTCGGGCCCGGCCAGGTGCACGTAGAGCGCGCCCTGATGGTGCACGAATCCCAGCACGCCCGACGAGCGCGCCAGATCCACCGAGGCGGCCGTGTCGTCGAAGCGGATGGTGCGGAGGGCGCCGTGCCGGTCGATCCGCCACCCCTCGGCGGTCCGGGCGATGCGCGCGGTGCGGAAGCCCTCGACGATGGCGAGGTATTCGCTGGTGAAGAGCGGCGCCAGCGGCTGTCGCAGCACCCACTCGTGCACCTCGTGCAGGGCGTGCAGCGAGGCCACCCGCTCGCCCGAGTAGTAGTGGTAGTAGACGTTCACCGGGGCTACCCGCCGCGGCGCCTCGGTGTTCTCGAAGGTCTGGATCACGTAGCGGAACCCGTAGAAGGGCCCCGTCCAGAGGTTGGTGTACAGATTCTCGTTGGAGCCGGAGGTGTACGTCTGCCACTGCGTCCCCACCTGCCGCATGAGCGGGGCCACCCGCGTGTAGCTGGGCCACTGGCGGTCCCGCATCGGATCGCCCCCGTTGATGTTGGGCACCCCGAGCCGGGCGAGGATCGCGATGGCGTCCTCGCTCACCCGCGTCGAGCCCGACCACTGGAAGAGCCGCACCCGCTTGCCGGGCGGCAGGAGCCGCTCCTCCATGTAGCGAATGGCGCCCGCGGTCTCGGTCTCGACCGCGTAGGGCACCCGCGGCAGGTCGAAGCTGCGCGTCCGCTTCTCCCAGTCGAGCGGATGCGTGTACGAGTGGCTCCCCGCCTCGACGTTGGGCCGCGCGTAGATGGCCCGGGCCAGCTGGTGGAACTCGGGCGAGCCGAGCAGCGTCGGCTCCACCTCGGCCACCACCACCGAGACGCTGATCGGCAACCGGTAGCGGGACAGGATCTCGTCCAGGATGATCTGGCCGCTCGACGCGCCCGCGCGCACCTCCGAGCGGTTGCGAAGGCCGTCGCCGTCGATGTGGGAATAGAAGATGCGCCGCCCGTACTGGGTGGTGGTGTCCGGCCGCGGCCAGTCCCCGACGCCGAGCGCCTCGCGGAAGAAGGCGAACGGATCGATCCACCACTGCGCGCCCGCCTCGCCGGGAAACTGGAAGCGCACGTACTCCGCGGCCGCGAACCCGCCCCAGGGGCCGGTGACCACCATCGCGCTCTCGGAGTCGGGCAGATCGCGTCGGGCCAGCACGAGGTGGGCCCGGCTGCCCGGCGCCCGCGCCACGACCTGCTGATAGTAGGGCAGGCCGGGCGGCAGCTTCCGCTCGAACTCCATCATCGTCGGGTCCTTGCGCCGCAGCTCGATGACCCGCTGGTTACCCGTCCAGTTGCCAAGGAACTGCAGCCCGGTGGGCGCGAGCGCCTCGTTCACGGCCTCCAGATCCACCGTCTTGAGCGTCTTGCGGTCGCGAAGGGCGCCCAGCTGGCCCAGGATCACGACGCGGCGCCCGGCCCGCGTCTGGGCGCCGAGCCAGCGCAGGTAGGCGAGCGGGTCCGCCATCTCGTCGGTCTGGAACCAGGTGACGATGCCGCGGTAGCGGCCCATGACCTTCTCGTCGGGCAGCCCGCGGTCGATGTCGTAGTACTCCACCATCAGCCCGAGCCAGTTCAGCGGCATCTGGGCCCACGCGTGGACCTCGTTGTTCGTCGCGGTCATCTTGCGGCGGCCCGACACGTCGTTGTCGGGATCGCTCGACTTGTACAGCGCGAGGACGTAGCGCGGCAGGTCGGCGGCGGCCGGCGCAGACGGCGGCGCCGGCGCGGCGCGGGCGGACGATCCGGCGCGCAGGGCGAGCGCGCCCGCCGCGGCGGCCGAGCGCCGGAGCAACGCGCGCCGCGAGAACCGTCCGCTCATGGCGGCGAGAGGGTGAGCAGCGAGACGCGGTCGAGGCCGATGGTGGAGACGTACGGGACGAATCCACGGGCGCGCGAGCGCCGGATGAGCTCGGACGGCCAGCGCGCGTTCGGCTCGGCCGCCGCGTACTCGATGGTGAACACGGGCAGCCCCAGGGCGGCCACCCGCGCGAGCAGGCCGGCCCGCGCCTCCGCCTCCTCGGCCGGTCGCACGCGGTACCGCTGCGCCTTGAAATCGTAGTCGCTCCAGATCGATTCGAGCGCCACCGCGTCGACGGCCTCGGGGCGGCGCTCCACCACCGGGAGCCCGCCGTTGAGCATGAGGAGCGCGCGGGGGTTGCGGCGCTTCATCTCGCCGAGCACGCGCTCGAGGGCCTGGGCCATCCCGGCGTGGCGCGCCGGATCGGTGTGTTCGAGATCGAGGGCGGAGTCGGCGGTGTCGAGGAAGAGGCCGTTCACCGGACCGGCGAGGGCCGCCGGCACCACCCGATCGAGGAGCCAGCGCCGATAGGCCTCGGCCCGCACGTCGAGTCGTCGCGCGTCCGGCCAGCTGGGATTCGGCGCGAGCACCCACGGCTCGTCCTTGATCGCCGCGTACTCGGGATGACTCGTGTTCACCTCCCCGAGGCTCACATAGGTGAGGACGACCGCCCCGTGCCGCTTGATCACGGGCAGCGGGGGGTGCCCATGCGGGTCGAGCACCACCACGTCGAAGCGGGCGAGATCGGGTCCCGCCGATGCCTCGGCCCCGTAGTAGACGACCCAGGTGCGCACGCCCGCGAGCGGGCGAATCATCGGCGGCGCGGACGCTCCGCCGGCCGGCGCCGTCGCCCCGCCGAGCCCGAGGGCCAGGGCGGCGGCGATCAGGCGCCGGGTCAGGCCCACGCGCCGAGCGCCTCCGCCCGGCTGGCGTGCACCGTGATGGCCTTCACGAGGCGGGTCATCTCGAAGATGGCGCGCACGTCGTCCTGCAGCCCGCAGAGGCGCATGTCGCCGCCCGCCCCGCGCGCGTGCTTCATCGACGCGACGAGAGCGCCGAGGCCCGAGCTGTCCACGTAACCGACGTGGTCCAGATCGATCAGGAGCTTGCGGCCGCCCTTGTCCACCAGATCGGTCAGCGTCCGCTTCATCTGATCCGCCGCCGCCATGTCCAGATCGCCCTGGGGCGCCACCACCGAGATCGTGCCCGACTTGGTCACTTCGATGTCCATGGTCTCTCCTGGCCGGACCGGCGCCCGGTCGTCGATGAACCCGACGGCCGGACTCGCGGCCCGCCGGTACTTCGTGAGCGTCCAGCGGGTGCCCCGCTCGCGCTGCACGTCCACCGCGAGCGAGTCCGCGATGCGGCGGACGAGGTGGATGCCCATGCCGTGCTCGGGCAGCGATTCCAGATCCGGCTCCACGTAGCGCGAGGCATCGAAGGTCTTGCCCCAGTCCTCCACCTCGATCTCGACCCGGTCGTCGTAGCCGCGCACCGAGACATCGATGGACTGGCCGCCCCGGCCCTCGTAGGCGTGCTCGATCGAGTTGGCGCACAGCTCGCCGACCGCCAGCAGCAGCTCCGAGCCGGTGGCCCGGTCGACGCCGAGGCCCGCCAGCGCGCCCCGCAGCCACTGCCGGAGCCGGCCGAGGTGCTCGGCCTCGCTCGACATGGTGAAGCGGCCGGGCGCCGCGGTCCCGTTCATTCCACGGTCACGCTCTTGGCCAGGTTCCTCGGCTGGTCCACGTCGCAGCCCTTCAGCACCGCGGTGTGATACGCGAGCATCTGCAGCGGCAGGACCAGCATGATCGGCTCGAGCCATGGCGAAGTGGGCGGCACCACGAGGATGCGATCGGCAGTGCCGGCCGGGGTGTCGGCGTCGACGGTGAGCAGCAGGACGTGGGCCTCCCGCGCGCGGACCTCGGCCAGGTTGCTCAGCAGCTTGGTCTGGTCCGGCCCCGCGCCGGCCACCGCCACCACCGGGAAGCGCGGATCGATCAGCGCGATCGGCCCGTGCTTCATCTCGCCCGCCGGATAGCCCTCCGCGTGGATGTAGGAGATCTCCTTCAGCTTGAGGGCGCCCTCGAGGGCCACCGGATAGTTGATGCCGCGCCCGAGGTACAGCACGCTCCGCGCCTCCTGCAGCCGCCGCGCCTCCTCGAGGACGTCGGCCTCGAGCCGCAGCGCGTGCTCGAGCAGCCCGGGCAAGCGCAGCATGTGATCGAGCAGCTGCCCCGCGTCGGCCGGGCTCAGGGCGCCGCGCGTGATCCCGAGGTGGATCGCCAGCATGGCCAGGCTGAGCAGCTGTCCGGTGAACGCCTTGGTGGACGCGACCCCGATCTCGGGCCCCACCAGGGTCTGAATGACGCCATCCGACTCCCGGACCATGGACGAGCGCGGCGAGTTGCAGATGGTCAGGGTCGGCACGCGGCGCCCCTTCACCGCCCGAAGCGCGGTCAGGGTGTCGGCGGTCTCCCCCGACTGCGAGATGGTGATCAGCAGCGAGTGGCGCGGCAGCAGGGCCGCGGTACCGCGGAACTCGGAGGCGTAGTCGACCCGCACCGGGATCCCGGCGAGCCCCTCGATCAGATAGCGGCCGACGAGCCCCGCGTGCCACGACGTTCCGCACGCCACGATCTGCACGTGCTCCAGCTCGCGCATGGCCGCGGCGGTGAGGCCGAGATCGGAGAGCACGACGTCGCGGCCCCCCGCCGCGAGCCGTCCGGAGATCGTCTGCGCGAGGACGCGCGGCTGCTCGTGGATCTCCTTCGCCATGAAATGGCGATGGCCCTCCTTCTGAACGACGAGGCTCTCCCGATCCACCCGGTGACGCGGCCGGTTCGCGAGCACGCCGTCGACGTCGGTGATGCGGACCCCGGAGGCCTTCACGACGCAGACGTCGCCGTCCTCCAGGTAGGTCACCTCGGTGGCGTATTGCTGGATGGCGAGCACGTCCGAGGCGACCAGGTACTCGTCCGGGCCATAGCCGACCACCAGCGGGCTCGAGCGCCGCGCGGCCAGGATCAGGTCGGGCTCGCGCGCCGAGACGAGGGCCAGGGCGTAGCTGCCCTCGAGCCGCCGCAGCGTGGCCCGGAACGCCGCCTCCAACCCCACCCCCTGCGCCATGTGGTAGGCGACGAGCTGCGGGACCACCTCGGTATCGGTGGCCGAGGAGAAGACGCAGCCCTCGGCCTCGAGCTTCTGGCGGATCTCGAGATAGTTCTCGATGATGCCGTTGTGGACCACCGCGATGGTCTGCGCCGCGTCGGTGTGCGGGTGGGTGTTGGCCACCGTCGGGGCGCCGTGAGTGGCCCAGCGGGTGTGGCCGACGCCGACGTGCGCCTCCACCGGCTCCCGCAGGATCTCGCGCTCGAGATTGGCGATCTTGCCGACCTGCCGGCGCAGCTTCAGAACGCCGTCCAGCGGCGTGGCCAGGCCGGCCGAATCGTATCCCCGATACTCGAGCCGTTTCAGGCCGTCGACGACCACGATCTCCGCGAAATTGCTCCCGATATAGCCGACGATCCCACACATTCGACACGAGTATAACAGTGAGGACGGATCGATCGGATGCGATGGGAGCGGCGATGACGCGAAGCATCGAAACGAGGCTGTCAGGGGCGCGGCGGGCGCCCGGTGCGCCCGCCGGGGGCGTGTTACCGGGCGCGTGAGAGGCCGAGCTGCGCGCCCACCGGGTAGCCGTTCCGGTCCCGGCGATACGGATCGGCGGTCACGGCAGCGCGCCAGGCCTGATACCGGCGCTCGTCCTGCCAGCGCCGCAGCGCCCACACTGCCAGCCCCACCGCGACGCCACCCAGCGCGACGACGCAGACCGCCGCGCCGCGCTTCATCAGCTTCTCCAGCACCAGCCCATCCTTGACGGGCGTGTCCATGTCCAGCCTCCTCGACCTCGTCAGCAGCCTGCGGTGGTCGAGGAGCAAGACGTGGGCCACGCGAGAGTCGGCCGGAAATCAGCTAGTTGGTTCACCATCGACGAGGTCCGCTGCCGAGCTTGTCAGGCCCGGCGGCCAGAGTTTGTCAGGCGGCATCGAGCGCCTCATCATAAACGTGCGTCCTTGCAGTGCGCAAAATCTGGCGCTCTTCTTGCTCTTCGTCCAGCCATGGCGTCGTTACGATCCAAGATCGTCGGCGGAACCTTGCTCGGCCTGCTCGTCCTCACGCTCGCCGTCGCGCTACTCGTCCGGTCCGCCCGCGAGGTCCGGCCGGTCGCCGAGACCCCGGTCGTCGCGGCTCCCGAGCCGGCGCCGGCCGCGGCGGTCCCGGAGCCCGCGCCGCGGCCCTCGCGCTCGAAGGGCCAGAGCGACTGGATGTTCTTCTTCCGCGCCGGGGATACGCTGAGCCGCATGGCCGACGGGGTCGCCCTCGGGACCGTGGTCCGGCTCGAGCGCTCGCATTCGTTCCCCGACGGTTCCGTCGGCCCCGCCTACATCGTCCGCTCGGCCGAGCAGCAGGACGCCGCCTTCGACGCGGACGAGCTCGAGCGCAGCGCGCGAATCGAGGCCATTCGAGAGACCGCCCGGCCCCCCATCGGCACCCGCCCCCGGTGACGGCGCGCCGATGATCGCGAGGTTCACATGGACGGTGACAATGCGACTCTCGACACGATCTTCCTGGTCGTCGGAGCGGTGCTGATCTTGCTGACCGGCCTGCGAGTCTCGCGTCGTCGCTCGGACAAGAAGCCGATGGAAGGTCAGCGCGCCTTCACGATCGGCATCCTGGTCTGGCTCGCGCTGATGGGCGTGGCCCTCTACATGATCTTCGGCTGAGGCCCCGCCGCGCTCACTGACTGACCGCCTGCTTCCATCCCACCGCGGCCGCCGCGTTGGCGGGCTGCGGCGCGGTGCAGGCCGCTCCCCGGGCGCCCACGCTGGCGGTGCCGCTCTTCACCGCGCAGACCCCGAACGGCGTCCCGAACTCGGCGCTGCCGCTCACCACCGTGAGCGCGCTCTGTCCGTCCTCCGCCACCTTCACGTCGACCTCGGCGTCGCGCACCGTCGCGACCGCGGCCGGTGTCTCGATCTCCAGCGCGCCCGGGCCGCTGCCCCCCTTGGCCCACACCTCGCCCTGACTCACGCGCAAAATGCGGATCGTCCCCGCCGCCTTCTCCCAGCGCGAAAGGATCTTCAGCGAGGTCTTCTCGTTGAGCGCCACCGGCGCGCCCGGACGCAGCTGCACCATGGCCTGGCTGCCCGGCTCGGTGCGGAGCACGTCGCCCTCGAAGAGCGGCAGCGAGCCGCGCCCCTGCAACCGATGCTCGATGCCGTCGGTCCTCACCACCACCAGCGTGCCCACCGCATTCTGCGCGGTGCCCACCGGCACGCCCTGCGCGACCGCGTCGGACGGCGCCAGCGACCACGCGGCCCACGCCAGCGCGGCCGCGAGACTCCCGGATGCGATGCGGCCCACGGCGCCCCTCAGTTCCCGTGAAAGACGACGCGGATGGGCTTGCGGCCGACCGGCACGGTGGCCAGCACCGAGCTGCTGCCGGTGTCGATCACCTTCAGGTCGTTCGAGACCTCGTGGACCACGAAGAGGCGCGTGCCTTCCCGGTTGCCCGAGATCCCGTTCGGGCGCTGACCGACGTCGATCTGCTCGAGGATTCTCAGATTCTTCGGGTCGGCACTCACCACCACCACCCGGTTCAGTCCGGCGACGGTGACGTAGGCGTTCGGGCCCTGGAGGCCCTTGAAGCCGAACGCGATCTGCTGCGGCGCGGGACCGACGTTGAGCGACGCGATCTTGTCCTGGGTGGCGGGATCGATGACGTAGATGTCGGTGCCCCCGGTGTTGGTGCCCCAGATGCGCCCGTCGGGGCCGAGGACCAGGAAATGCGGATTCGTGCCCACCGGGATCGCCTTGATCACCTTCAGCGAGGCGGTGTCGATGATCTCCACCGTCTTGTCGCCCTGATTGCTCACGTACGCGAAGCGTCCGTCGCGCGAGAACGTCAGCCCGGTCGGCCCCTTCCCCACCCCGATGGTGCCGAGGATGCGGAAGCTCGTGGTGTCCACGATCGAGATCGTGTTGTCGCCGATGTTGGCGACCCAGGCCTGGCGGTTGTCGTTGGTGAGCGTCACCACGTGCGCCCGATCGCCGGTGGCGATCGACGCCACCGTCTCGAGCGCGCGCGTGTTGATGGCCGACAACCGGCCGGAGGCCAGGTTGGTGGCGAAGAGCCAGCGTCCGTCGCGGGAGACGGCCAGGTCGTGGGTGGCGTGGTTGCGCGCGTCCACCGTGCCGACGACCTGGTAGCTGTCGCCGTCGATGACCGTCACCGAGTTCGAGCTCTCGTTGGCCACGAAGACGCGCGCGCGGGGCGACTCGTCGGCGGCCTCCTTCGCGGTCTGCGTCTCCGTCGCGCAGCCGGAGAGGGCGAGAACGCAGGCGGTGACGATGGCGGAGCGTCTCCGGATGGCTGAATGGATCGACGGCATGGACTCCTCCCTGGCAACCACAGCGGAACGGCTCGGAAAGCGCCCCCTACCTTGGTCCAGGACGCCTTGCGAGTCAAGGACATTCCCGGGTTTCGGTTCGTTGACAGGGCGGAGGTGAGGGCTTAGTCTCTACTTCACACTGAGCGCCATGTCCGCCCGGACGAGCCTTGGGGAGAGCCTGAGCAACGCGATTCCCGCGAAGTGGATGCGATGCAGTAAGGGCAGCATGCCGGGCGCGCTCCTCGCCCTCCTGACGATCCTTCCCCTGACGTTGCTGGGGAGCCCCGCGTCGGCCCAGGCACCCAGGGCGGAGCGTCCCACCTACTCGGTCGGCGACAAGTGGATCCGCAGCGACGGCGCCTACGACCTCATCCGGATCGAGAACGGCCGCTACGTGTTCGCGGCCGACGGCGGGCGCGAGGTGCATCTCACCCGCGATCTCGGCATCGCCCGCATCGTACGGGGCGGACAGGTCGTGCTGGAGCTGGAGCCGCCGGCGTCGCCCACGTGGCCGCTCGAGGTCGGCCAGTGGGGCGTGAGCTGGCTCACCCTCAAGAGTCTGGACCCGCAGTACGGGCAGAGCCTCGCGCGCCTCTCCTGGAAGGTCGACGCCTACGAGGACGTGCGCGTGCCCGCGGGCACGTTCAAGGCCTACCGCATCGTGCAGGTGCTGGAGCCGCGCTTTCTCGCCGCGTCACCTCAGGCCCGCCGGGTGGAGCTGGCGTTCTGGTACGCGCCGGCCATCCAGCAGCTCGTCCGCGCCGACGGCAACGACCTGAGCGGCTTCGCCTTCCAGGCGGTGGCGCTCGACAAGCCGACCGCCACCCCGTTGGTGGTGGCCGTCATGGACCCGAAGGACGAGAGCCGCGTGACCGGGGAGCGCGCGACGCTGACCGGCAAGATCACGGGAGGCGCGGGCACGCTGCGGATCGCGGTCACGCTCAACGGCGCCGAGATCGCGCAGAAGCAGGAATCGAGCGTGCCCGGCAAGGACGTGCCGTTGAGCGTGCCGGTCAAGCTCGCGCCCGGCAAGAACACGCTGATCGTCACCGTGACGGACGGCTCCGGTGCCTCGCGGCAGGAAGGCCGCGTGCTGTTCTATGACAAGCCCGCTCCGGCCATCGCCGCCGCGCCGTCGGCTGCGCCAGCGCCGGCGCCCGCTCGACCGGCGCCGCCAGGCGTGCCGGGCCCGCCGCCGGCCTCGGCAACATCCCCGGCGCCTGCGCCCGCTCCGGTGGCGCCTGCGCCAACACCGCCCGCCGCCGCGCCGCCCGCCGCCAGACCACCGGCCGTGGCCGCGCCGGTACCCGCGCCGCCGGTCTCCGCGGCGCCTGCCGAGACCGGCGCGGAGCCGAAGCCCCAGCCGGAGCCTTCGCGCGCGCCCGCCCCGGCCACGCCCGCTCCGCCGACTCCTCCGTCAGCGGCCGCTGCGCCGGCCAGCCCGTCGCCACCGGCTATGCCGACGCCACCGTCGGGCGGGACTGCGCCCCCGCGCGCACCCGCGGCTCCCGCCGCCGCCCCCGCCGCGGTGACGCCGACGCTGCCGTCGGCGCCTCCCCCGCCCGCGGTGGCCGCGCGGCCTCCCGACACATCCAGGAGCGTGCCGGCGTTCCGCATCGCGATCTCGACGCCGGCGAACCAGGCGCGCGTGAACCAGGACAGCCTGACGTTCGCGGCGGTGGTGAACGGCGGCACCGGCGTGCGGCAGGTGCTGGTCACCGCCAACGGCGTCGAGCTGTGGAAGCAGGAGAACCGGACCCAGCAGTCCTCGATGGCGGTGAACCTGCCCGTGAAGCTGGTCGAGGGGCAGAACACGCTCGTGGTCACCGCGTCGGAGACCGACGGGACGATGCACCAGGAGATGCGGACGATTCACCTCGAGAAGCTGGTGCCGCTCGCGGTGGACGTGCGCTACCCGGAGGACCGCTCGCGGGTCGCCGACGAGGCCAGCGTGGTCGCGGCGGTCGCGCGGTCGAGCAAGGGGGTCAGCCGCATCACCGTCTCCCTCAACGGCACCGAGGTCCACCAGCAGGAGGAGCGCAGCCCGCAGAAGTCGGTGGCGGTGAGCGCGCCGCTCACGCTGCGCGACGGCCCGAACGCCATCGTGATCACCGCGCTGGAGCCGGACGGCACCGCGCGGCAGGAAGTCCGCACCGTGATCCTGGATCGCCCCAAGCCGGTGGCTCCGCTCGCGGCGCCCGCTCCGCCCGCGCCACCGGCCCCGCCGCCCTCCACGCAGTGGGCGGTCGTCATCGGGGTGGGCGGCTACGAGAGCCCGGCGGTGCCGAAGCTGCGCTACCCGGTGGCGGACGCCGACGCGGTCTACCAGACGCTGCTGGCTTCCGGCGGCTTCAAGAAGGAGAACATCCTGCTGCTCACCGACAGGACCGAGCGCAAGCCCACCCTGCGCAACATCAAGTGGGCGCTCGGGACGTTCCTGGCCCGCTCGGCTCACAAGGACGACCTGGTCGTGATCTACTTCGCGGGCCACGGGGCGTCCGAGGTGGACCAGCGCGGCATGGAGCGCGACGGCCTCTCGAAGTACCTGGTGCCGATCGACGCCGACCCCGACGATCTCTACTCGAGCGCCCTGCCCATGGACGAGATGCAGAACGTGCTCCAGCGGATCGAGGCCGAGCGGGTCACCGTCTTCCTCGACGCCTGCTACAGCGGGGCCGCGGGCGGACGCACCTTCGCCTCGACCAAGACGCGCGGGGTCAATGTGGACGACATCTTCCTCGACCGCCTCACCCGCTCGAAGGGCCGCGCCATCGTGACCGCGTCGCGTCCGTCCGAGGTCTCCATCGAGCTGGCCGACCTGGGCCACGGCGTCTTCACCTACTACCTGGTGCGCGGGCTGCAGGGCTACGCTGATCTCAACCGCGACGGCATCGTGTCGCTGCAAGAGATCTACGAGTACCTCGCCCAGGAGGTCAGCAAGAAGTCGCGCGCGGTGGGCGGCAACCAGCATCCGATGCTCAAGGGTGAGCTGGAGGGCATCCTCCCGCTCACGAAGACCGGGAAGCGCAATTAGCCGCCTCGCCCGGACCCTGGCCGCGCTCGCGATCCTGGCCGCGCCGGCCGGCGTCACCGCCCAGCCCGCGGCCGATCCGCAGAGCTGGGAGTCGCCGATGGCGGCAGGCGATCGCGCCTACCAGCAGGGGCGCTACGCGGAAGCCGAGCGCTTCTTCGCCTCCGCGCTGGAGCGAGCGGAGCGCGTGGGACCTCAGGATCCGCGGGTGGCCCTGAGCCTGGGCCAGCTCGCTGCCGCCTATCAGGCCGGCGGCAAGTATCCGCCCGCCGAGCCCCTCCTCCAGCGCGCGCTCGTCATCGGCGAGACGCTGCTCGGACCCAATCATCCCGAGGTCGCCGCGACCTTGACCGCGCTGGGCGGCCTGGACGCCGCGCGGGGCCGCTTCGGCCAGGCCGACCCGCTCCTGCGCCGCGCCCTGTCCATCGACGAGCGCGTGCTGGGACCCGAGCACGTCGAGGTCGCCGGCACGCTCGACGCGCTGGCCTCGCTCGAGCGCCAGCAGGGCCGCTACACGGACGCCGAGACCCGCAGCCGCCGCGCGCTGGCCATCCGCGAAAAAGCCCTGGGGCCCGAGCAGGTCGAGGTGGCCGCGAGCCTGTCGACCCTCGCCGCGCTCTACCGGACCCAGAGCCGCTACGTGGAGACCGAGCAGCTGACCCAGCGCGCGCTGGCCATCCGCGAAAAAGCCCTCGGGCCCGAGCACCCGGCGGTGATCGCGCCGCTGGTGACGTTGAGCGCGGTGTACGTCGAGCAGGGCCGCTTCGCTCAGGCCGAGCCGCTGGCCCGCCGCGCCCTCGCGGTGGCCGAGAAGGCGCTCGGGCCGGAACACCCCGACGTCGCGACGGCCCTCGACCCGCTCGCCGCGCTCGCCCGGGTTCGCGGCCGCTACGCCGAGGCCGAGGCGCTCGGCCGGCGCGCGCTCGGCATCCGCGAGAAGGCGCTCGGGCCGGAACACCCCGCGGTGGCCGCGTCCCTCAGCGATCTGGCCGAGGTCGCGGTGCTCAGGCAGAACGGCGCGCCGGCCGAGCCGCTGGCCACCCGCGCGATCGCCATCCAGGAGAAAACGCTCGGACCCGAGCATCCGGATCTCGCGCGAAGCCTGCGCGCGCTCGGCGAGTCGCAGCGGCTGCAGAATCGATATGCCGACGCGGAGACGTCGTACCAGCGGGCGCTCGCCATCGACGAGAAGCGGCTGGGCCCGGACTCGCCGCGCGTCGCGCTCGATCTGGTCAGCCTGGCCAACCTCTACCGGATCCAGGGCCGGTTCCCCCAGGCGGAGCCGCTCTATCGGCGGGCCCAGGCGATCGGCGAGAAGGTGCTGGGGCCCGAGCATCCCCAGGTCGCGGCCGGCATCGTGGAACTGGCGTCGCTCTATCGCGCCCAGAGCCGCTTCGCGCAGGCCGAGCCGCTGTACCAGTGGGCGCTGACGCTCCAGCGCAAGTCGCTCGGCCCGGAGCATCCGGAGGTCGCCGAGACCCTCGACGAGTACGGCGCCCTGCTCAAGCAGACGAATCGCGACGCCGAAGCCGCCGAGATGCAGGCCCAGGCCCGCGCCATCCGCGCGAAGCTCCCCGCCGCGAACTAGGGCGGCGCGCGGGCGCGGCCCGGCCTCAGCGGATCCGCGAGGACGCCCCCTCGGCCAGCTCGCGCGCCCGCGCGTAGGCCGCCTTGGCCTTCGCCTCCTGGGCGTCCGCGGCGTGGATCGCGCCCCAGGCCGCCTTCAGCTCCGCGTGACGGAACGTGATCACGTGATCGAACAGCGAGTTGACGATGTTGCGGCGGCCGGAGGAGAGCTTGTGGACGAAGTCCACCCCGCCCAGCTTCGTCGCGAACGGATTGGGATAGCCCTTCGGGGCCTTCGCGCAGAGCGCGGGAACCACGGACAGGCGGCCGATCCCCGGCCCGAAGAGCCGCAGCTGGCCCTCCTCGCCCAGCAGGTACTCGACGAAGGCCCGCGCGTTCGCCGGATTGGGGCCGTTCCTCACCACCGCCACCGAGGCCGGCACCACCGACATGAGCGAGGGGTACGCGAAGTCGATGGGCCGGCCGGAGGCGATCGCGGAGAGGCCGAAGAAGTCGATCACCACGCCGATCCCGTATTGCCCCGAGACCACCGCCTCCGGCACCCCGAAGCGGCGCTCGGTGATCGAGCCCATGTTGCCGCCGGTCTGCCGGAGCAGCGTCCAGCCCCTCTCCCAGCCGTACGCCTGCAGGATCACCTCGATGGTGAGATGCGTGCTGCCGCTGCGCGAGGGCGCGGAGATCACGACGAGGTGAGGATCACCACCTCCTGCCGGGCGGGCTGGGCCGAGGCGACCCCGACGGCGGCGAGGAGCGCGAGCAGGGCAACGAGGGGCGAGGCATGCGGATCGACCTCCTGGCGCGGGAGCCTAGCGCCTGAGCACGAAGACGGTCATGTCGTCCTGGATGCGCGAGCCGCCGCGCCGGAGCACGTCCTCGGCCAGGAGCCGGGCCAGCGCCGGCGGATTGCGCGCGCGCTCGCGCACCAGCACCGGACGGAGCGCGGCGCGCCCGGGCCGGTGGCCGTCCTGGTCCTGGGCCTCCAGGATCCCGTCGGTGACCAGGATGAGAGCGTCGCCGGGCGTGTCGAGGCCGAGCGTGGTCTGCTCGTAGACGGAATCGTCGAAGACGCCGAGCACCGGGCCGCCCGCGGCGCCCATGTCCACCGCGGTCGGCTCGCCGCCGGCGCGGAAGAGCACCGGATCCGGATGCCCCCCGCTCGAGATCGTGACCCGGCCGGGCTGGGCCGGATCGAGCACCGCGAGCACCAGCGTGGCGAACATGGTCGGGGGCATGTCCAGGCACAGCGAGACGTTCAGCCGGGTGAGCACGTCGGCGGGCTCGGTCAGGCCGCGGGCGATCTCGCGCAGCAGCGTCCGCACCATGACCATCAGCAGCGCGGCCGGGATGCCCTTGCCGGAGACGTCGCCGACCGCCACACCGGTCCGCTCGCCCATGGGAACGATCTCGAAGAAGTCGCCGCCCACCACGGTGGACGAGCGCAGCACCGCGCCCGCTTCGAGGCCGGCGATGGCCGGCGGCACCGGGGGCATCAACCGCTCCTGGATGTCGCGCGCCGCCTCGAGATCGCGGCCGAACTGGGCCATGCGCTCGGCGGTGAACCAGTCGCCCAGCACGCTCATGAGCGGGCTGGCCACCCGCGACTGTGCGGTGCGCTTGAGGAGGGCCTGCACCCGGGCCAGGATCTCGGCGGGCTCGAACGGCTTGGCCACGTAGTCGTCGGCGCCGCGCTCGAAGGCGTCCATCTTGTCGGTCAGGGTGGAGCGGGCGGTGAGCATGATCACCGGCACGTGCGCGGCGGGCGCGTGCGCACGGATGCGGCGCAGCGTCTCGAGGCCGTCGGCCCGCGGCATCATGATGTCGAGCAGGATCAGGTCGGGCGCCTGGCGCTCCACCGCTTCCACGGCCTCGACTCCGTCGGCGGCGCTCACCACGTCGTAGCCGGCCCGCCGCAGGGTGACGCTCAGCACCGTGTTGATGTCCACCTCGTCGTCGACGACCAGGATGCGCGCGGCGGTCACGGCCGGGCCTCGTCGCGCGGCCGGATCTGCGCGTGGATCGCCTTGAGCAGGTCGGCGGACGTGAACGGCTTGACCAGGCCGACGGTGGCGCCGAGGGCGCGCGGGTCGCCCGCCTCGATTTCGATCGCGCTCAGCACCACCACCGGGGTGTCGCGCGTCTCCGGCTGCTCGCGCAGCAGCCGGATCGCCTCGAAGCCGTCCAGATCCGGCAGCATGAGGTCCATCGTGATGACGTCGGGCTGGCGCTGGCGGGCCATCTCGACGCCCTCGAGCACGCGGCCCGCCTCGATCACCCGTATGCCGGCGGTGTTGAGCATGTCGCGCAGCAGCGCGCGCACGTCGGGCTCGTCGTCGACCACCAGCACCAGCGGCGCCTGCTCGGCCCCCGGCGCGGGCAGCTCGACGCGGGGCGTGGCGCCCACGACGCCGGGTACCGGCAGCCGCACCGTGAAGGTCGCGCCCTGCCCGGGTTGGCTCTCGACCCCGATCCGACCGCCGTGCTCCTCGACGATGCCGCGGCAGATGGCGAGCCCGAGCCCGGTGCCGCTCACCGCGCGCACGGTGCGGCCGTCGAGCTGCTGGAACTTCTTGAACAGGCGGCCGACGTCCTCGGGGGCGATGCCCTGCCCGTGATCGGTCACCCAGATCTCGACCTGGCCGCCGGCGCCGCGCGCCCCGACCTCCACCCGGCCGCGCTCGGGGGAGAACTTGATGGCGTTGGAGAGCAGGTTCGTCACCACCTGGACCATGCGGTCGAAATCCACCCGCACCTCGGGGGTGTCCGGGGCGACCTCCGACTCGATCGCGATGGTCCGCGACTCCGCGAAGCCCTTGATGCCCTCCACCGCCATCTCGACGAAGTCGACCGGGCGATGCAGGGCCAGGTCCAGATGGATGTGGCCGGCTTCCATCTTGGAGATGTCGAGGATGTTGTTGATGAGCCGGATGAGGCGGTCGGTGTTCTTCAGCGAGATGTCCACCAGGTGGCGCTGGGTCTCGTCGAGCACGAGCCCCTCGTCGGAGAGGAGCAGGTGCAGCGAGCCCTTGATGGACGCCAGCGGGGTGCGCAGCTCGTGGGAGACGGTGGAGACGAACTCGGTCTTCATCCGGTCGATCTCGCGCTCGCGCGTGACGTCCCGGATCGTGACGGTGGCCCCCACCACCGCCCCCAGCAGGTCCCGGGTCGGCATGGCCAGCCAGCGCAGCGTCCGCCGCTCCGGGCGGCGCACCTCGAGATCTCCGTCGGCGGTCTGCTCGGGACGGCCGATGGCCGCGACGAAGGCCTGGCCGGCGGCGGCCGTCCACTCGACGGATCCCTCGATCGTCTCCATCAGCGAGGAGAGGCCGCGGCCGATCACCTCGAGGGGATTCACCCCGAGGAGATCACCGCCCTGGCGGTTCAGGGCCACCACGCGGCGCTCGAGGTCGAGCACCAGGAAGCCCTCCGACGTCGACGCGAACACCTGCTCGAGCCGCGTCTTCCGGTTCTCGGCCTCCTCGAAGAGGCTCGCGTTGTCCAGGGCCATCGCGAGCTGGTCGGCGTACGCGGCGACGAGCCGCGTCTCCGCCTCGGTCAGCTCGCGCGGCGCGGTGAACACCAGCAGCAGCCCGCCCAGGACCCGGCTCCGGCCGCGCACCGGGAAGGCGGCGAGCCCCTCGGCCGAATCCAGGGCCCCGGAGGCGACCAGGTCCGGCCGGGCCGACGCGTCCGGAACCAGCAGCGGTGCCTCGCGCCGCCGCAGTGGCTCGGCGAGGGCCCGCACCGCCTCGTGGCTCCAGTCTCCCGACGAGATGACGTCGCCGCCGCGCTCCTCGAACAGCACGAGACCGGAGCGGCGCGCCCCGAAAGTCTGGGCGAGGGTGCCGGCCGCGTCGGGCAAGAGCCGGCGGACGTCGAGCGTGCGGTGAAGCGTGCGCGCCGCCGCGTTGAGCAGCGCGGCGCCGGCCAGGTTCTGCCGCGTGGCCGAGTACAGGCGCGCGTTCTCGATGGCCACCGCGCCCTGCGCGGCCAGGTTGGCGAGCAGGTTCACCTCGCGCTCGGTGAACACGTGGGGCACGAAGTACGACCCGCCGAGCACCCCGAACACCTCGTCGCGGATCAGGATGGGCACGGCCAGATAGGCGCGGGGCGCGTCGGACCGCGCCATCGCGGCCGCGTTGCCCTCCGAGTACACCATCGACGAATCGGTCAGGCGATCGTTGCACCACGCGGGACGCCGCTCGGAGTAGGCGCGCCCGGTGACGCCCTCGCCCGGCCGGAGCAACAGGGGCCGCGCGAAGTCCATCGGATGGTTGCGGCCGCGCACGAATACCAGCCCACCGCGCGCGGGATCCCAGCGATAGAAGCCGGCCGCCGCGCAGCCGAGGGCCTGGATGGTGCCGTCGGAGATCAGGTCGATCACCTCGTCGAGCTCGAGAGTCGACGAGAGCTTGCGGGTCACGTCGAGCAGGATGGTGGCGTCGCGCTCGCGCTGACGCGTCTCCCCGTAGAGGCGCGCGTTGTTCACCGAGGTGGCGAGCTGCTGGCAGAAGAGCTCGAGGTGCGCGACGCCGCGGCGGGTCAGGGGGCGGCGGCTCGGCTTGTTGTCGGCGCTGACCACCCCGATCGGCCGCCCCTGAAACAGCAGCGGCACCAGGGCGAACCGGCGGGTCCGAAGCACCGGATGGCCGTGCAGGCTCTCCGGCAAGGGCGGCATCTGCGCGAGCTGCTCGTCGCTGCTCACCATCAGGGTGATCCCGGAACGCCACACGACCTCGAAGCCCCCGCTGCCCTGGAGCGGGATGTGACGGGGCACGTCGGGGCGCACGTCGCTCCCCGACACCAGGCAGAGCGTCGCCCCGTCGCTCTCGGCGAGCCAGACGTTGAGCCGATCGAAGTTGAGCGCGCGGCTGGCCCCCGCGGTGAAGATGTCCGCGCGCTCCTGCAGGTCCATGGTGCGGTCCATCGCCTGGGTCAGGGCGTAGAGGTCTTCGGTCAGCCGCCGTCGGTCCTGGATGTCCTGGAAGAGGCGCGCCTTGGCGATCGCCGCCGCGGACTGGCTGACGAAGATCTCCAGCAGCTCGCGATCGTCGGCCGCGAACCGGAAGGCATTCCATCCGCCGAACACGAGCACGCCCAGCAGCAGGTCCTGGAAGACGATGGGGATGCCGAGGAAGCTCTTGAGCCCGCTCTGCCGCCACCAGTCGGGATCGGCGATCCGCGGGTCGCCGAACACGTCGGCGATCTCCAGCTGGGTCCGCTCGGCGGCGACCCGGCCCACCTCGCCCTCGCCGACCTCGAGCGTCCGCCGCAGGAGCCCGGTCATGCCGCCGGCCGCCGCGCGCGCTTCGAGGCGCTTCGCGAGCCCGTCGAACACCCACACCGAGACCGCGGGCACCCGCATCAGCTCCACCGCGGAGGCCGCGATGCCGGAGAGCACTTCGTCGGGCTCGAGCGAAGAGGAGACGAGCTGGTTGAGGCGCGCCAGCGTGTGCAGGCGCGTGGCCCGCGTGTTGAGCGCCTCGTGCAGGCGCGCGTTGCGCAGCAGGACGCCGGCCTGCTCGCCGATCGCCTGCAGCGGCGCCAGCTCGGCGTCCTCGAAGCGGCGGCGCGCCGTCCACCACACCAGGTAGAACGCGCCCGCGACCTGCCCGTCGATGAACAGCGGGATGATCAGCCCCGACTGGTGGGGGAATCGGCGGAAGAGATCGATGGCGAAGCGCGCATCGGTCGGCAGATCGTCGCTCCAGATGACCTGCCCGCTGCGGAAGACCGCGTCGAACCCGCGCTGGTCGGCGGCGGTGAGGCGGCTACTGGCCAGGCCCTCGAGCGCCGCCTTGGGTACGTGATACGCCGCGACCGGCGTCAGCTCGGCGTCTTCGCTCTGCCGGACGTAGGCCGCCACCGTCTCGGCTGAGGTGAGCCGGGCCAGCTCGCGGCAGATGAGGCGCAGCGCCTCGCCGAAGTCGGTGGTGGTGCTGGCCACCCGCGCGACCGCGAGCAGCGCCGCCGTCTCGTGCAGCCGCGACTCCAGCCCCCTCACGCCGTCGGCACTCATGCCCGTCCAGTATAAGCGCCCGCCGGTTTCCTCCCTCCTTCCTGCACCCGGGGCTAGGGGCGGGGCTTGAGGCCGGCGGCGCCGTAGTAGTTGAAGGTGAAGACAAAGTGGCCCGCCGCGTCCGCCCGCTCGATCGCCGCGACCCAGCGGGCCGCGCGCGCCGCGCCGATCAGCCCGAACTTCACCGCGTTGCCGGCGCGCCGCTCGAGCAGATCGTGCGTGAACGGATCGAGGCTCCGCACCTGGTAGACGTCGGCGAGCAGGCGCACGCGCTCGAGCCCCAGCGCCACGAGTCGGCGCACCAGGGTGCGGCCCGAGTAGGGTTCGGGATACATGCGCGCGGCCACGCCGTCGAAGATCAGCCGCGTCAGCGCTCGATCCGGATGATCGAGCACCTGGGTGCCGAAGTCCTGGTCCTGGAGCCCCACCACCCCGCCCGCGCGGGTGACCCGCACCAGCTCGCGCAGCACGGCGCCGGGGCGCGCCACGTGCAGCAGCACCGTCACCGCCAGCGCGCAATCGAAGCGGCCGCTTCGCAGGGGCAGGGCGCCGGCGTCGCCCAGCCGGAAGTCGATGCGGCCGTCGAGCCCCGCCTCGCGCGCGCGGCGGCGCGCTGCCGCCATCAGCACGCGGCTCTTGTCCACGCCGGTGACGCGGCCGCGCGCGCCCACCAGCGCGGCCACCTCGCGGGTCACCACCCCGCTGCCGCAGCCCACCTCGAGCACGCGCCATCCCCGCGTGATCCCGCAGAAGCGCAGGAAGCGCCGGCGCAAGCGCGCCTGGGTCGGCGTCCGGCCGCGCGACTCCATCATGCGCACGTAGCGCGCCGGATCGGGCTGGCGGTCGATGGCGCGCCAGGGATCGGGATGCGCGGGCACGGCGTCAGTCGAAGCGGCCGGGGAACAGCTCGGCGAACAGCGCGAGCAGGCCGCCGTCGGCTGCGTCCGGCGCCACGCGGTCGGCCGCGTGCCGCACCGGCTCGGGCGCGTGCGGCATGGCCACCCCGAGGCCGGCCTCGCGAAGCATCTCCAGATCGTTCTCCTGGTCGCCCACCGCCACCACGCGCGCCAGCGACACGCCGAGATGAGCGGCCAGCCGCGCCAGCGCCGCGCCCTTGGAGGCGGTCACCGGGATGATCTCGAGGTAGTCGCGCCGGGTGCGCACCAGGCGGCCGTGCTCGGCCACCACCGGGGTCAGCTCTTCCCGGACCACGTCGAGATCGCGCGGGTGCGCGATGAGCAGCGTCTTGATGAACGCGCCCAGCTCGAGGAACCCGGCCGGATCGTCGACCACCTCCACGCGCAGCCCCTCCTCGTCGCAGTAGCGGCGAATCTCGAAGGTCTTCTCGACACAGTGGAGCCGCCCGTCGCGATAGAAGATGGGGTGCACCGGCGCGTTCGAGAACACCGCCCAGGCGCGGGCGAGCACGCCGCGGGGCAGCGTCAGTGAGACCAGGTCGGGGCGGCCGCTGCCGTCGCGGACGAGCGCGCCGTTGTAGTAGATGACCGGCGCGGTGATGCCCAGCTCGTCCCGGTAGCGATCGGCCGCAGCGGGCATGCGGCCGGTAGCGATCGAGACCGCGAGCCCACGCTCGGCGGCCCGCCGGAACGCGGTCGCCAGCGAGGGCTCGAGCGTCATCGAGCCGTCGATCAAGGTGCCGTCGAGGTCGCAGACCAGCAGGTCGTAGCCGGCTACCTCCCGGCTCGCGGCCGGCCTCACGCCCGCCGCTCGCCCCGCTGGTAGCGGGCCGCGCACTCGCGGCTGCAGAAGTAGGTGGGCGCGCCCTCCGCTTCGCCCCGGACCGCGCGCGACATCAGGACGTAGGTCTGGCAGACCGGATCCTTGACCAGCTCGTCACGACGCGGCGGCGCCGACGGCAGCTTCGACTTCAAGAGCGCGGGCAGCCGCGAGAGGACGACGACGGCCAGCAGGAGGACGGCCAGGATCAGCAGCGCGCGCATGGCGCGGTCAGCGCGGGTCGGGACGGATGGAGAGCGAGCGCAGGAAATCCCGGTCCTGCTCGGTCAGGTCGAAGCCCTCGGCGCTCCCGGCCGCGCGCACGCCCGAGAAGAAGATCCCGGTCTCGGCGCCGCGCCGGAGGATCTCCTGCACCGCCTCGCGTGAGGCCTCGGTGGCCTTGAGCGACAGCTCGATGGCGCGCAGCAGCTTCTCCATCAGCCGATCGGCGGGGCGCTCTTGCGTCATGGGGCTTACGATAGCACACTGACGCGGCGAGGCTTCCCGTGGCCCCCGACGACTCGATCACCGGCTGGCGATTCCTGCGCTCGACCCCGCGCGAGCGTCTCGGCAAGCTCACCCTTCGCGACGACGTCTGGCGGCTGCCCACCGGCGTCGAGAAGACCTATCCGATCCTGCACGTCGGTCTCACGGTGGGCGTGGTCCCCTTCGTGGACGCCGAGCGCGTGCTCCTCGTGCGGCAGTTCCGTCACCTGGCCCGCACCGATTCCTGGGAGCTGCCTGGCGGCGGCGGATTGCCCGGGGAGACACCGGAGGCGGCCGCCCAGCGCGAGCTGCGCGAGGAGGGCGGCTACCGGGCCGGGCGCCTCACGTTCCTCACTCGCTTCCTGCCGTCGGCGGCCTACCTCGACGAGACCGCCCACTGCTTCATCGGCGAGGAGCTGGTCGCCGATCCCCTGGCCTCCGACGACGACGAGTTCTTCGAGCGCCGCATCGTGCCCTTCCGCGAAGCCGTCGCCATGGCCCTCGATGACCGCATCACCGAATCGGTCTCCAAGCTCGCCCTCCTCGCCACCGCCCTCAAGCTCCACCTGAAGCTATAGCCACGCGACGATTCAAGATTCTATCGAGGACGAGGCGCCGCGCCGCCGTCGGTGACCGCCGCGCACCCTGCACGACGGAAACGGCAACCGGCGGGGATCGCGGGGCCAGCGGGGGAGGGGCTCTCCGCGAAACCGTGTCTTCTGCGGGTAGGCGAAGCGCGAAGCCTCCCATCTCGTGGCCCGATCGAGAGCCCACGCGGTCACGCGACTCAGCGTGTTTCGCGGAGAGCCCTCCCCCGCTGGCCGCCGCGCGCTCAACGCCGCGGCGGGTCGGTGACGAGCAGCCGAGCCTGGTCGTGCGCCTCGTCCGCCTCCCGCTGCAGCCCCGTCCGCGCGTACAGATCGCCGAGCAGCGCATGGAGACTCGCCTGATCCGAATCGGCCGCCAGCGCCGTCACCACGACCGCGCGGGCGTCGTGCAGGAAGCCGCGACTGGCCAGGAACCCCGCCTCCACCACCGCGCGCGAGCTGGCCGGCACGCTCGGGCCCAGCGCCTGATCGACGTCGCGGAGGTCGCGCCGTAGATCGTCCGCGCGCTTCCCGTCGGCCACCTCGAACCGGGCGGCGTCCACGCGGGTCTGGCCCGAGTACAGCTCGACCGTGTAGGCGGCGCCCGGCACCAGGGCCGGCGCATCGGCCGGGTACACCAGGCGACCGCCGGTCAATCCGGGGCGCTCCAGCACGATGCCGGACGGTCCGGTCACGCGGATCGCGTAGCGGGCGAACTGGTAGCCCTGCCACTCGAACTGCAAGCTCTCCGGCAGGACCGGGCCGGTGCGCGGGCTCAGGACGACGGGCGGCCGCGCCGTGCTCCGGGTGGACAGCACCGGCTTCGGCGTCTCGCGCGGGTTGCTGCCGAGGAACCCGAGCCCACCCTCGAGCAGGAGGAACGCCTTCTGCAGCTTGGACTCGGCGGGCGCCGCCGTGACGACGAAGGGCGAGCTGGCCGCGTCCACCTGCACCGTCCCGCGCCGGCCGGCCAGCACCACCACCGCCGCGGCGTCCTCGGTGGCCCGCAGGCTGTCGCCGACCTTCAACGCCAGTAGCGGCCCCGCCGGCCGCCACTCCGACGCGCCGGGCCCGCGCACCTCGATCCGCCCGCGGCCGGCCTTGATCTCGGTGATCATGGCTCCGACGTCCCGCACCTGAGCGGTCGCCACGTGGGCGGTAGCCAGCACGGCCACGATCAGCCCGATCAGCGCTCTAGCCATTCGCTCCTCCAGCGCCGGCCGATGCCGGCAGCAGCTCGAACACTTCCACCGGTTGCGCCCGTCCCCTCACCGGCACCGTCCCGCGCGGCCTGACCGCCCCGCGCCCGCGAATCGCCTCGAACGTCGCCCGGCTGATCAGGATGGACGTGGCGAAATCCCGGTTCAGCCCCTCCATCCGGGTCACGGTGTTCACTGTATCCCCGATCACCGCGTACTTCTTCTTTCGTGGAGAGCCCACGTTGCCCGCGAACACCTGGCCGGTGTTGATGGCGATCCCCATCGTCAGGGCCGGTCGGCCGGCCGCCACCCAGGCCGAATTCAGCCGCTCCAGCGCCGCGTGCATCTCGCGGGCCGCGGTGACCGCGTTCCCGGCATGGTCGGGATCGGCCAGCGGAGCCCCGAAGACGGCGAGAATGGCGTCTCCCACGAAGTCCTGCACGATGCCGTGGCGCGCCAGGATCACGTCGATCATGGCCGTGAAGTATTCGTTCATCGTCTCGGAGATGCGCTCGGGCGACAGCCGCTCGGCCACCGTCGTGAAGCCGCGCAGGTCCGAGAACAGGACCGACACCACGCGCACGTCCCCGTCGAGCGCCGCGTCCTGATGGAGCACGCGGTCCATCACCTCGGGACCCACGTACTGGCCGAAGGCGCGCCGCAGCCGGCGGCGAGCGAAGAGACGCGAGCCCTCGAGGTAGAGGAACATTCCGAGCACCGGGGCCAGGAAGTCGAGCCAGTATCCGCCGCGCGTGTAGGCCTCGTAGCTCCACACGGTGACGCAGATGACGAACAGGATCGCGACCAGCGCCACCAGTCCCGCGCGGAGCCAGAGCGAGAGCAGGGCGACGAGCACGCACGCCGCGATGAGCACGGCCAGGTTCACCGGCCAGGGCGGCGGCAGGAAGGCCCGGCGGGTCAGCAG
The DNA here is from genome assembly GCA_035315345.1 of Candidatus Methylomirabilota bacterium. NCBI lineage: Bacteria > Methylomirabilota (SeqCode) > Candidatus Methylomirabilota bacterium. The sequence goes on along the minus strand of DATFYA010000189.1, from coordinate 27,597 downwards.
GGTGTGGACCATGTTGGCGTGGATCTCCACGCCCGACATCGCGCCCACCGGAGTGGCGTGGGCGTCGCGGCTCTCCGCGAAGGTCGCACCGACCAGCACCACGCGGCCGCGAAACGGATTGTCGGCCGCGGGCTCGACCGCGCGCCGGGCCGCCTCCACGATGGGCCCACTGGGAAACGTGGTCAGGGTGCCGGGTGGTCCCGTGAAATCGATGCGCCAGGTGGACTCGCGCAGCGTGCCCACGTCGAGCGGCTCGGCCTCGCCGAAGGCTCCGTGCCGGTCACGCACCGGGAGGTCGAGCGAGCCGCCCTCCGTGGCGAGCGCGGCGGCCAGCGTCTGTTCGGTGTAGCCGGCCAGCGAGGCCATCACGGCCAGGGAGAGCGCGGGCAGCGACCGATCCCCGTCGGTCGGCAGCGTCGGCGCCATGCGACGGATGATGCCGTCCGAGCCGATGAGCCCGTTCGAGAAGCCGACGAGCCCGGGCAGATCGGCCGAGAAGAGCGGATCCAGCCGATAGGCGGCCGCGGGGACCGGCGTCGCGATCGCGGCGAACACCAGCGGACGGCGCCCGTCCCGGTTCCAGCGCTGGGCCACCGCCACCAGCGCCTCGTCACCCTCGGCGGGCACCTTCAGCGTGATATCGAGGCCCACCACGCGCGCGCCGCTCCGCAGCAGCATGTCGCACAGGTCGGCCAGGTACCGGCGGGAGATGGGCTGGCGCTCCCCGACGCTGCGGAAGGCGTCCTCGTCGAGGGCCACCACCACGATGCCGGGCGCGCGCACCGGATCGCGCAGGAAGAGGAACGCGTCGACCGCGCGGGTCTCCCAGCCCGCCAGCACGCCCACCCGGGAGAGGCCGGTCACCGCCACGCTCACCGCGATCCCGATCAGCAAGGCGCGCACGACATTCCGGGCGGCCGGCGGCATCGGCATCACCCGCCCGACGATGCGTCGCTAGTACGTCGCCCGCCCGCCCGAGAGATCGTAGACCGCCCCGGTGCTGAAGGTGCACTGGTCGGACGCGAGCCACGCCACCAGCGCGGCCACCTCGTCCGGCCGGCCGACCCGGCCCATCGGGATCTTGGAGACCAGCAGATCCACCGTGCTCTGCTCCATCTGCTCGAGCAGCTCGGTGCCGATGACCGCGGGCGCGACCGCGTTGACGAGGATCCCGCGCGTGGCGACCTCCTTGGCAAGCGCCTTGGTCAGGCCGATCACCCCGGCCTTGGCAGTCGAGTACGGCACCAGCGTCGGGTTGCCCTCCTTCCCGGCGATCGAGGCGATGTTGATGATGCGCCCGCTCCCCTGGCGCAGCATCACCTTCACCGCGGCCCGGCAGCAGAGGAACACGCTGGTAAGGTCGACGTCGATCACCCGCTGCCAGTCCTCGTCGGACAGCTCCCAGATCGGGAACGAGCGGCCGGTGATCCCCGCGTTGTTGACCAGCACGTCGAGGCGACCCCACTCGCGCTCCACCCGCGCGATGGCGCCGTCGACCTCCTTCGTCTGCGTCACGTCGCCGACCAGCGCTCTCGCGCCGCCGCCCACGGAGCGGGCCGCCGCCTCCACCCGCTCGCCGTCGCGGTCGAGCAGGGCCACCCGCAGGCCGTCGCCGGCCAGCCGCGTCGCGATCGCCAGGCCGATGCCGCGAGCCGCCCCGGTGACGAGCGCCGTGCGGATGGAGGGAGGCATCGCCGGCTAGTACGCGGGCGGCGCGTAGACGGTGAGACAGAAGAGCGGCGCGGCGCCCGGGTTCTTCACGTGATGGCGCGCTCCCGCGGGGATCACCGCGCACGCCCCGGGCCGGGCATGGTGCGGCGTGCCTTCGATGGTCACGATCGCCTCGCCCTCGATCACGTAGACGACCTGGTCGCCCGCGTGCGTCTCCTCCGGACCACTGTCCCGGCCGGGTGCGATGGTCATGACCGCGGTCTGGGTGCGCTCCGTCTCCTGCAGGACCTCGAAGAACTGGCCCTTGTGGCCCTGGAGGTTCACCACCGCGTTCTTCATCGCGCCGTCCTCGTGAGTCCCTTTTTTCCTGTACGTGACGCTTGACCGTGGTAGTTGGTCACACGCCCTTCATGTTCCATACGTGTCTCTTGGCCGTGGGCGGTTGGTCACACGCCCTCGATATTCTGACGGTCATCGCGAGCGATGACCTTTGTAAGGCGGCTCCGCGTTATCTTAGCGTGCTTTCGGGCGGGTCGCGCCAGGCTTCGGTGCGACGGCTCACGCCGCGAAGGAGGGCCCAGTATCCCAGGCGCACCGCCAGCCCGATCGCGATGATGCAGACCGACATCGCGGCGGCCTGCGCGGTATCACCGGCGTCATCCATCAGCAGCACCGCGACCGCGGCCAGCTCGGTACCGGGGGCGACCAGGAACACCACCGCCGAGAGGGTGACCATCGCGTTGAGGAAGAAGTACATGCTGATGCCCACGATCGACGGCAACGCCATCGGCACGGTCACTCGCCAGAAGGTGCGGTAGAACGGGACGCCGAGCGAGGCGGAGACGTTCTCGAACTCGGCGTCCATCTGCCGCAGCGCGGTGGTGGCGGTCAGGAAGCCCACCGTGAAGTAGTGGACGACGTTGGAGACGATCAGGATGGCCAGCGTGCCGTAGAGGGCGTTGAGGACGCTGCCGGGGGCGTTGAACGCGAAGATGTAGGCGAGGCCCAGCACCATGCCCGGGATGGCCACCGGCAGCACCGACACCAGGTACAGGAGGCCGCTCCACGCCGTCCGGCACTTCTCGACCACGTAGGCGCCCCCGAACGCGAGCCCGGTGCCGACCAGCGCGGTGAGCGCGGCGACGTACACGCTGTTGGCCAGCGGCGCGTAGCCGCCCACCGTGGCGAACGTGTAGTGCCGGAGGGTCGGCGTGAAGTTGTAGGGCCACCGCACCACCAGGGAGTAGACCGCGATCGCCAGGTACAGGCCCGCGATCGCCCCGGCGATCAGCGCGCAGTAGGCGAAGCAGCCCCAGTCGGCCGCGGGCCGGCGCCGCGGGGTGAGCGGCCGCGAGGACGCGGTGACCAGCGCGTACTGGCGGCGCTGCACGATGCGGTCGACCAGGAACGCCAGCACCGCCGGGATCAGCAGGACCACCGAGACGGTGGCGCCCATCGTGAAGTTCTGCTGGCCCGAGACCTGGTTGTAGATCTCGGTCGCCATCACCGAGAACTTGCCCCCGATCGCCTTGGGCGCGCCGAAGTCGGTGATCACCAGCGTGAACACCACGAAGCAGGCGCTCACCAGCCCGAACTTCACCCCGGGCAACGTCACGGTCAGGAACGTCTTGAGCGGCGAGGCCCCCAGGGTGCGCGCGGCGTCGTAGAGGCGCGCATCCGTCGCGGACAGGGCAGCCACCAGGATGAGCAGCGCGTGGGGGAAGCAGTAGAAGACCTCGGCGGCCACGATGCCCTTGGGACCGTAGATGCCGACGTTGAAGCCGGTGGCCCGCGTGACGATCCCGTTGTTGCCGAATACGTAGATGAAGGCGAGGGCCTGCACCAGCGAGGGCGCGAAGAGCGGCAGCATCGCCACGACCCGGAAGAGGCCGCGGCACGGCATCCGGGTGCGGGTGAGCCCGTACGCGTAGACGAAGGCGAGGACCACCGTGATCGCCATCGAGATCAGCGAGACGAACAGGCTGTTGCCGATGGAGGCCGCGATGGCCGGCGTGCCGAAGTACCGGCGGTAGTTGGCGAGGCCCACGAACGCCCCGTCGTTGGCGAGCAGGCTTCGCCACACCACGTGAATGAGCGGGTAGAGCACGAAGAGGTAGAGGATGGCCGCGAAGACGGCCACCAGCACGAGGCGGACGACGTCCTCACCGCCCACCCGGTGGCGGATGGTCCGGTCCGGGATGGCCGCGGACAAGCTCTCCGGCCGCGTGTCCGACATGTCCTAGACGCGGGCCGAGAACACCCGGAGCGCCTCGGGCGTGAGCGACAGGGTCAGCTCGCCGCCTTCCGCCACCCCGAGGGCGGCGAACGCGCTGGCCGCCACGTCGCATTCCAGCGGGGGGGCGCCGTCGGGCAGCGCGAGGCTCAGGCGGGTGAACGGGCCGAGGAACTGCACCGCCCGGATGCGCGTCACCAGCCGATTCTCGACGCCGGCGGTCGCCGCGCCCACTACGATCTCCTCGGGCCGGATGGCCAGCGTCAGCGGCGTCCCGGCCGCGAGCGGCTCCGCCGCCCCGTGCCGCATCTGCACGGCGCCGAGCCGCGCCCACCCCGGCCGCTCGCCCGCGGTCGCCTCGATGAAGTTCATCTGACCCACGAATCGCGCGACGAACGGCGAGCGCGGCCGCATGTAGACCTCGACCGGGGTGCCCACCTGCTCCACCGCGCCGTGGTTCATCACCACGATCCGGTCGGCCATGGCCAGGGCCTCCTCCTGGTCGTGCGTGACCATGATCGTGGTCACCCCGAGCCGTCGCTGCAGCGCGCGCATCTCGTGCCGGAGCGACTGGCGCACCCGCGCGTCGAGGGCGGAGAGCGGCTCGTCCAGCAGGAGCAGCGCGGGCGACGGAGCCAGCGCGCGCGCCAGCGCGATCCGCTGCTGCTCGCCGCCCGAGAGCTGCGCCGGGTACTTGTGCCGGTGCGCGGCCAGCCCCACCAGGGCCAGCAGCTCGTCCACCCGCCGATCGATCTCGGCCCGCGCGACCTTGCGCGTCTCGAGCCCGTAGGCCACGTTGCGTGCGACCGTGAGGTTCGGAAACAACGCGTAGGACTGGAAGACGATGCCGTAGTTGCGGCGGCTGGGCGGCAGCGACGAGACGTCGCGTCCGCCCATCGTCACCGAGCCGGCATTCTGGCGCTCCAGGCCGGCGATGATCCGCAGCAGCGTCGTCTTGCCGCAGCCGCTCGGCCCGAGGAAGCAGACGAACTCGCCGGCCGACACGGCCAGGCTCACGCCGCTCAAGGCGACGAACTGGCCGAACTTCTTGGCGATGCCCTCGAGGGCGACCGCCGCCGGCCGGCCGGTCTCCGCGCTCACCGTCGTGATGCCGGCTCGGCGGCCGATGCCACGACCTGCAGCAGGCCCGCGCCGTACCGCTCGGCCTTGTGCCGCCCGACACCGTGAGCCAGCTGCAGCTCGTCGAGCGTGCGCGGCCTCAGCATGGCGATCTCGCGCAGCGTCCGGTCGCTGGCCACGATGAACGGGGCAACGCCCTCGGCGCGGGCCACCGTGAGGCGGTGACGGCGCAGCGTCTCGAACAGCGCCTGCGCGGCCGCGTCCAGCTCGGCGGCCGCGGCCGCCGGTCGAGGCTGGCCGGGCTCGGCGGACCGGGTGGCCGCCGGGGCGGGCGTGCGCCGGGTCAGCGGGGGCAGCAGGAGCCGCGCCGGGCGCTGGCCCTTCATCACCGCGCGGCCCTCCTCGGTCAGCACGACCACCGGCCGCTCGCGACCGCTGAAGCTGACCCAGCCCGCGGACACGCAGCGCCGGAGGAGCGCGAGCAGCCAGGGCGCGGGGTGCTCCTTGAGGTTGCCGAAGGTCGGCACCCGGGTGAGCCCGGCCCGCTCGATGCGCTCGTCCGGCTCGCCGTGGATCAGCTTGACCGCGGTCTGCAGCCCGAAGCGCTCGTGCACGCGCGCCACGCCGGACAGCGCCTTGCGCACGATCAGGGTGACGCGCTCCTGGTCGCCCGCCTCCTGGTCGGCCTGCAGCAGCCCCTGACAGACGTCGCAGCGGCCGCATCCGGCCAGGGTCTCCGCCTCGTCGCCGAAGTAGCGAAGAATCGCATCGTGGCGACAGCTTCCACCCTCGACCCAGCGAATCAACTCGAGGAACATGCCCCACTTGTGCTCGACCATCGCCGGGTCGGCCGTGGCGCCCTCCGCCCCCCGCTCCAGCAGCGCCCGGCGGAGCGCGAGATCTCCCGCGCCGACCAGCAGCAACCCGAGCGCCGGCGCTCCGTCCCGGCCGGCGCGGCCGACCTCCTGGTAGTAGGCCTCGATGGAGCCCGGCGGGCCCAGGTGGATGACCGCCCGCACGTCCGGCCGGTCGATGCCCATGCCGAATGCATTGGTGGCCACCACGACTTCGACGCGGCCCTCGACGAACTCGCGCTGCACGATCTCCCGGGCGCGGCCCTCGAGCCCCGCGTGATAGGCCACGCCCCGCCAGCCGTGCGAGGCCAGCCGCTCGGCCTCGTCCTCCGACTTCTTTCGCGTCGGCGCGTACACGATGGCGGTGCCCCGGCCCTTGCCGGGGCCGCCCAGCGCCTCGGCGAGCGCGCCGTCCACCAGCCGCTCGCGCTCGCGGCGACCGTCCACCTCCACGGCCCGGAGCGCGAGGTTGGGCCGGGCGAAGCCGCGGACCATCTGGGGCGTGTCGGGCGGCAGGCCGAGACGGGCGAGGATCTCGTCGCGCACGATCGGCGTCGCGGTGGCGGTGCAGGCCAGCACGCGGGCGCGCGGGAAGTCGGCGATCACCGACCCGATGCCGAGGTACTCCGGGCGGAAGTCGTGCCCCCACTCGCTGATGCAGTGCGCCTCGTCCACCGCCACCAGCGGCACGTCCAGGTCGCGCAGCATGGCCCGGAAGCCGGGGAAGGCCAGGCGCTCCGGCGCGACGTAGACCAGCGAGAACGCCCGCGCGGCGAGCCGGGCCATGCGTCGACGCATCGCGGCGGCGTCGAGCGTGGCCGCCAGGTAGGTCGCGGCCACGCCGCGCGCCTCGAGGGCCTGGACCTGGTCGGCCATCAACGCGACCAGGGGTGAGATGACCAGCGTGGTGCCGGGCAGCAGCGTGGCCGGTAGCTGGTAGCTCAGGCTCTTGCCGCCGCCGGTCGGCGCCACCAGCAGGAGCCGGCCCTGGGCGAGCAGCGTCTCCACCGCCTCGCGCTGGCCCGGCCGGAAGGCGGCATAGCCGAGCCGCGCGAGCGCGGCGTCAAGCTCTGAGGCCGAGGACGTCGGAGACGTGGAGGCACCCGGGCGCTTCATCATTTATTCGCTCGGCTCGCCTTCGGCTGCACCTCGCCAAACTCGAATCGGCTCGCCTGCGGCTGCACCTCGGCCGGGGTTACTTGGCGTAGCGCTTCTGCCACTCGGCGAGGATGCGGTCGCGGTTCTTCGCCGACCAGTCGAAGTCGTTCGGGAACACGACCTTGCTGATGTCCTTGGGCAGACCCTCCGGCGTGGGGAAGCCCGCGACGCTCACCGCCGCGAAGAACTGCGAGGCGATCTTCAGCGACTCGTCGGTGATGGCCCAGTCGAGGAACTGCTTCGCCGCCGGATTCTTCGCCCCCTTCCGGGTGAGCCCGTTGGCCTCGATCTCGTAGCCGGAGCCCTCCTTGGGCAGCACCATCGCCACCGGCGAGCCCTTCTTGATCATCTCGTGGGCCACGTACTCGAACGAGACGCCGATGGCCCGCTCGCCCGCCGCCGCGTCCTTGCAGGGCTTGGAGCCGGACTTCGTGTATTCCGCGATGTTCTTGTCGAGCGCATCGAGGTACTTCCAGCCCTCTGCCTCTCCCATGCGCTGCAGGATGGACACCACCGAGAGGTACCCGGTGCCCGAGGAGGCGGGGTTCGGCATCACCACGTGGCCCTTGTAGACCGGCTTGGTGAGGTCGGCCCAGGACTCGGGCTTCGGCAGCTTGTGCTGCTTGCCGGTCTCGGTGTTGTAGCAGAACGCGGACATATAGATGTCCAGGCCGACCCAGGCCGGCGGATTGGCCTTGTCCCGGAAGAGCGGCTGCACGCGCTCGAGCCCCTTCGGGGCGTAGGGCTCGAGCAGGCCCGCGTTCTTGAACTGGAGCATGTTGGTGGCGCCCACGCCCCAGATGAGATCGGCCTGCATGTTGTCCTTCTCGGCCATGAAGCGGGCCGCGATGTCGCCGGTGGACAGCCGCAGCATCTTCACGTCGAGGTTCGGCAGCGCCTTCTCGTAGGCCTTCTTGTACTCGGTGATCTGCTCGTTCTCGATCGCGGTGTAGATGACCACGGTCTGCTTCTGGGCCGCCGCCGGGCTGGCGACCGAGAGCACCAGCAGCGCCAGGATCAGGGCCAGGGCGCCGCGCGAGCGTGTCAGCATGAAACGCCTCCTTGGAGTGGGGGTTGAGGCCTCACTGGGCCATGAAGCCGCCGTCCACGATCATCTCGGCTCCGGTCATGAAGGAGGATTCATCGGAGGCGAGGAAGAGCGCGGCATTCGCGATGTCGCGGGGCTGGCCGATCCGCCCCAGCGGGATCCCGGTCTTGAACTCGGCACGCAATGCGTCGTTGAGGTAGGGGGCCTGCAACGGGGTCTCGATGATCCCCGGATGGATGACGTTGCAGCGAATGTTGTCCTTGGCGAACTGGATGGCCAGCGACTTGTTCAGCGAGATCAGCGCGCCCTTGGCCGCGGTGTAGGCGTCCTGCGCCCGCGTGAAGCCGGCCAGAGCGGAGACCGAGCCCACCAGGATGATGGAGCCGCCGCCCGCCTTCTGCAGCGGCGGGATCCCGTGCTTGGTGACCCAGAAGACGCTCTTCAGGTTGATGCCCATCACCCGGTCCCACTGCTCGCCGTCCGTCTCCAGCACCGAGCGGTCCCGGTCCTTCCACAGCACGCCCGCGTTGTTGTAAAGGATGTGCAGCGCCCCGAACCGGCGCACTCCGTCCTCCACCATCCGGCGGACGTCGGCCTCCACCGCCACGTCGCCCACCACCGCGAGGGCCTCGCCGCCCGCCTTGCCGACCAGATCGACGGTCTCGGCGGCGGCACGGGCGTTGAGGTCGCACACCACGACGCGCGCCCCGTGCTCGGCGAACAGGACCGAGGCCTCGCGGCCCATCCCCATGCCCGCCCCGGTGATCAGCGCGACCTTCTTCTCGAGCCTTCCCGGCATTCACGCTTCTCCTGCCTCTCCCTCTCCCCTCAGGGGAGAGGGCGGGGTGAGGGGGTGGTCTAGATCCGCTCGAAGTTTCGTAGCAGCTCCCAGTCGGTGACGGACTGATCGAAGGCCTGCTGCTCGAGCCGCCCGTGCTGCAGATAGTGCTCGACCACCTTCGGTCCGAACGCGTCCCGCGCCACTCGTGAGCGCTCCAGCTCGGCGAGCGCCTCGCGCAGCGTCTTCGGCACCTGGGGCAGCGCGTCGTGATCGTACGCGTTGCCGTCGAACATGGCCGGCGGCTTCAGCTTCTTCTCCACCCCGTGCAGGCCCGCCGCGATGGTGGCCGCGAAGGCGAGGTACGGGTTGGCGTCGGCGCCGGGGATGCGGTTCTCCACCCGGAAGCCGCCGTCCTCGCCGCAGACCCGGAAACCGCACGTGCGGTTGTCCCAGCCCCACGCGATCCGGGTCGGCGCGAACGAGCCCGCCTGGTAGCGCTTGTAGGCGTTGATGGTCGGCGCGTAGAAATAGGCCAGCTCGCGGGCCATCGCCACCTGGCCGGCGAGCCACTGCTGGAACAGCGGCGTGCCCGCGCGCGAGCCCTTCGCGCTGAACAGGTTGCGGCGCCCGGCGCGGTCCCACACCGACGAGTGCAGGTGGAACGACGAGCCGGCCGCGCCCATGTCGTACTTGGCCATGAACGTCACCGAGCAGCCCTGCTGCCAGGCGATCTCCTTGACCCCGTGCTTGTAGAGCACGTGACGGTCGGCCATCTCCAGCGCGTCGGCGTAGCGCAGGTTGATCTCCTCCTGCCCGCGTCCCCACTCGCCCTTGGAGAACTCCACCGGCACCCGCGCCGCCTCCATCCCGTTGCGGATGGCCCGCACCAGCGGCTCCTCTTTCGAGGTCTGCAGAATATGGTAGTCCTCGAGGTAGCTCGAGACCGGGGTGAGGTCGTGGAAGCGCTTGGCCCGCGCCTCGTCGAAGGACTCCTTGAAGAGGTACAGCTCGAGCTCGGAGGCCGTCTTCACCCGGTAGCCGATCTTCCCGGCCCGCTGCAGCTGACGGCGCAGCACCCAGCGCGGGGCCTCCTCGATGGGCTCGCCCTCCTCGGTGTACACGTCGCAGAACACGAGCGCGGTCTTGGGAAGCCACGGCAGGAGCCGCCAGGTCGTCAGATCCGGGACCAGCTTCATGTCGCCGTAGCCGCGCTCCCACGACGCGAGCCGGAAGCCGGGCAGCGGCTCCATCTCCATGTCCACCGTGAAGAGGTAGATGCACGCGTGGACGCCGTCGTGCAGAACGTGATCGAGGAAGTAGCGGCCGACCACCCGCTTGCCCAGCAGCCGACCCATCCCGTCGGCGAACACCGTGAGCACGGTGTCCACCTCGCCCTTGCGGATCAGTGTCTCGAGGCCCTTCTGGTCTGCCCGATCTTCAGGCACGTGCGGATGTCTCCCCGGCGATACGGACGGTGACGAGCGGTTGCCAACGCAAAGCGCGGCAATCTTACACCGGGGTCAGGTCTTGCATTCCTACATTTCGGGCGGCCTAGCTGATCGGGACGGGCGGAATCAGGAGGACGAGGAGGATCAGACAGAAGACGCCGAGGACGTAGCGGCGCGGGGAGATCGGGGTGAGGTCGTCGAGCGGCGGCGCGTGGTGGAAGCCCATCAGCAGCAGGATCAGGCCCGCGAACACGATCCAGTTCGGCGAGCGAAACAGCGCGCCCAGCGCCATGAGCGCCACGAAGGTCGCGATGGACACCTGCCGGTGCCACGGCCCGAAGAGGGCGTAGACGATCCGCCCGCCGTCGAGCTGACCCACCGGGAACAGGTTCAGCGCGGTGACGAACAGTCCGACCCAGCCCGCGAGCGCGACCGGGTGCACGAAGACGTCCATGCCCTGAGGGATCGGCCCGAACACCAGCCAGGTCAGGCCCCGCATCAGGATCGAGTCGCCGAAGGTGATCCCGGTGTGCTCGGGCAGCACCATGCCGACCCGCGACCAGCTGAGGCCGAGGAGCAGCGCGGGGATCGCCACCACCAGCCCGGCCAGCGGCCCGGCCACCGCGATGTCGAACAGCGAGTTGCGGTCGCGTGCGGGCGAGCGCATCCGGATCACCGCCCCCATGGTGCCGAACAGGAAGATGGGAGGCGGAGCCGGGATGAAGAAGGGCAGGCTCACCGACGCGCCGTAGTGGCGTGCGGTGAAGTAGTGCCCGAACTCGTGCGTGCCGAGGATCGCGAGCAGGGTGAACGCGAAGGGAACCCCGTCGAGCAGCTTGGCCGGCTGCAGGAGCGGGTTGAACGTGACGAACGGAAACGAGCCGCTCAACATGAAGCCGGCCGCGAGCGTGGAGATCACGGTGAGCACGAACAGCACGATGTTGGTGCTGGAGCGACCCCGCTCCCCCACCTCGCCGAGCGGCACCGCCCGGATCCACACCAGATCTCCCTGCCGGCCCAGGAACGGCGAGTAGCCGAACGACTTGAAGCGCGGCTCGATCAGGGCGAGGGCGCGCGCCGGCTCGACCAGGAGCGTCCCGCCCCATCCGAAGGTCGCTCCGCGCACCTCCTGGCGCTCGACGCGGAAGATGTCCTCCACGTTGCGCCGCAGCAGATCCTCGATGACCGGATAGCCCTCGGGCGTGATCCCGTTCAGCTCGTGCGTGGTCGAGGAGAAGGGCCACAGGCGCATGGGTGCAGGTTACCACACGGCCAGCGCGGCGACCGCGCGCCGGCACGCGTCGAGGCCGCCCTCGCGGTAGATCACGCCGAGCACGGCTTCCAGCGCGGTGGCGAGCATCGAGTCCTTGTCGCGTCCGCCGGTCTGCGCCTCGCCGCGTCCGAGCCGCAGGTGCGCGCCGAGGCCCAGATCGCGCGCCCAGCGGGCGAGGTTCTCGCCGGACACCAGCGCGGCGCGCCGCGGGGTCAGCACCCCGACCGGCTCCGCGGGCGTGTCGGCGAGCAGGCGCTCGGCCACCACGAGGCCGAGCACCGCGTCGCCGAGGAGCGCGAGCCGCTCGTTGTCGGCCGCGCCCGGATTTTCGTTGGCGAACGACCGGTGGGTGAGCGCCTCCCAGAGCAGATCGCGGTCGCGAAAGGAGTGGGCGAGGCGCCGGCCCAGCGCCTCCCGCGGGTCGACCGCGGCGGTCAACTAGGCGCGATACTTCCGGAAGACGAGGGTGGCGTTGGTGCCGCCGAATCCGAAGGCATTGCTCAGCGCGATCTCCACGTCCTGCTTGCGCGCCTGGTTGGGCACGTAGTCGAGATCGCAATCCGGATCCGGGCTCTCGTAGTTGATCGTCGGGGGCAGCACGCCGTGATGGATGGCCAGCGCGGTCGCGATGGCCTCGATGCCGCCGGCCGCCCCGAGGAGATGCCCGGTCATCGACTTGGTGGACGAGACCGCCAGCTTGCGCGCATGCTCGCCGAAGACCCGCTTGATCGCCATGGTCTCCGACTTGTCGTTGTAGGGCGTCGAGGTCCCGTGCGCGTTGATGTAGCCGACCGTCGACGGCTCGATCCCCGCGTCGCGCACCGCCAGCGACATGGCCCGCGCGGCGCCGTCCGCCTCCGGATCCGGCGCGGTCATGTGGTGCGCGTCGCCGGTCATCCCGTAGCCCACCACCTCCGCGTAGATGCGCGCGTCCCGCGCGAGGGCGTGATCGAGCGACTCCAGCACCAGCAGGCCGCCGCCTTCCCCGCACACGAAGCCGTCCCGCGCCGCGTCGAAGGGCCGGCTCGCCCGCGTGGGCTCGTCGTTCCGCGTCGACATGGCCTTCATCTGGCAGAAGCCCGCGAAGGTCAGGGGCAGGATGATCGCCTCCGACCCGCCCGCGATCATGACGTCGGCGTCGTTGCGCTGGATGATCTTCATCGCGTCGCCGATGGCGTGGTTGCCGGTGGCGCACGCGGTGACGATCGAGGAATTCGGGCCCTTGGCCCCGAAGCGCATCGAGATGAGCCCCGAGGCCATGTTGATGATCAGCATCGGGATGAAGAACGGCGAGACGCGGTCCGGCCCCTTCTCGAGCAGCACCTTGTGCGTCTCCAGGAGGGTGGTGATGCCGCCGATTCCGGAGCCCACCAGCACCCCGAAGCGGGTGCGGTCCACCCGCTCCACGTTCAGGCCCGCGTCCTCTACCGCCATCGCCGCGCAGGCGATCGCGTACTTGAGGAACGGGTCGAACTTGCGGTCGTCCTTCTTGTCGATGAACCGGAGGGAGTCGAAGCCCTTGACCTCCCCCGCGATCTTGGTGGGCAGCGGCCCGGCGTCGAAGCGCGTGATGGGGCCGATGCCCGACTTGCCCTGGAGCAGCGCGGCCCAGAACTCCTCGGCCGTGTTGCCCACGGGGGTGACGGCCCCCACCCCGGTGACGACGACTCGGCGCGCCTCCACCATCGCCGGCTCCGCCCGCGCCCTACGAGTTCTCCTTGATGTAGCTGATGGCGTCTCCGACGGTGGCGATCTTCTCGGCGTCCTCGTCGGGGATCTCGAGGTCGAACTCCTCCTCGAAGGCCATCACGAGCTCCACCGTATCGAGGGAATCCGCTCCGAGGTCCTCGATGAACTTCGCGGCGGGCAATACCTCGTCTTCCTCGACGCCCAGCTGCTCGACGATGATCTCCTTCACCCGCTCCTCGACCGGCTTGGCCATGCCCTCCCTCCCTGACTGACTTCGCTTGATCTGAAAGGCTTCGTGGTCACACGTACAGCCCGCCGTTGACGTGAATCGTCTGCCCGGTGATGTAGCTCGCGCCCTCGCCGGCGAGGAACCGCACCACCTCCGCCACCTCGCGCCCCTGCCCGATCCGCTTGAGCGGCACCTGCTGGAGCATCGCCTCCCGCGCCTCCGCGGGAATCGCGGCCGCCATGTCGGTCTCGATGAGACCGGGAGCCACCGCGTTCACGAGGATGTTCCAGTGCGCGAGCTCCCGCGCGGCGGCCTTGGTGAGCCCGATCACTCCCGCCTTGGCCGCCGAGTAGTTCACCTGCCCGGGATTGCCCATGGCCCCGGCGGTGGACGCGATATTGATGATGCGCCCGCTCTTCTGCCTGATCATCACCTTGCCCACCGCGCGGGTCATCAGGAACACCCCGCGCAGGTTCGTGTCGAGCACCTGGTCCCAGTCGTCGTCCTTCATCCGGACCAGGAGCTGGTCGCGCGTGATGCCCGCGTTGTTGACCGCCACGTCGATGCGGCCGAAGCGCTCCCGGGTCGCCTCCACCAGGCGATCGACGTCCTCGCGCTTCGCCGCGTCCGCCGCGACCGCCAACGCCGCCCCGCCCAACGCCTCGAGCTCCTTCACCGCCGCGTCGAGACGCGCCGCGTCGCGGCCAGAGACTACCACGGAGGCGCCGTCGTCTGCCAGCGCGCGAGCGATGGCGAGACCGATGCCGCGCCCGCCACCGGTGACGATCGCGACCTTTCCGGCCAGGGACTTGGCCTCGGTCACGCGGCGCCTCCCCGGACGGCGCCAACCGCCTTCTCCAGCGACGCCGGATCGTCCACGTTGTGGCCGCGAACGCCGTCGAGCGTGCGCTTGAGCAGCCCGGTCAGCACGCGTCCGGGGCCGACCTCGACGAACGCGGTCGCCCCCTCGCGCTGCAGCCGCGCCGTGCACTCGGTCCAGCGCACCGGGCTCGCCACCTGCTGCACCAGGAACGGCTTCACCTCGTCGGCGGTGATGGTCACGCCCGCGTCGACGTTGCGCACCACCGCGATGCGGGGCGCGCCCACCGGCACCCGCTCCAGCTCCGCGGCGAGGCGGTCCGCCGCCGGCTTCATCAGCGCGCAGTGGAAGGGAGCGCTCACCGGCAGCATCACGCTCTTCTTGGCCCCGCGCGCGGCCGCGCCCGCCACCGCGCGCTCCACCGCGGCCCGGTGCCCGGCGATGGCAATCTGGCCCGGCGAGTTGATGTTGGCCACCCCGACCACCTCACCCTGCGCGGCCTCGGCGCACAGCTGCTCGGCGGTGGCCAGATCCAGACCGAGCAGCGCGGCCATCGCCCCGGTGCCGACCGGGACCGCCTCCTGCATGAACTCGCCGCGCCGGCGCACCAGCCGGACCGCATCCGCGAATTGCAGGGCGCCGCCCACCACCAGCGCCGAGTACTCCCCGAGGCTGTGGCCGGCCGCGAGCCGCGGAGTGACCCCGCGCTCGGCCAGCGCGGCCGCCGCGGCCACGCTCGCGGTGAGCACCGCGGGCTGCGTGTTGGCGGTCAGCGCCAGATCGGCCTCGGGGCCTTCGAAGCAGAGCCGCGAGAGCGCGAAGCCGAGCGCGGCGTCGGCCTCGGCCCATACCGCGGCGGCCGCCGGCGAGGCCTCCGAGAGAGCCCGGCCCATCCCGACCTCCTGCGAGCCCTGACCGGGGAAGAGGAACGCGATCCCGCCCGCTACCATCGCAGGAGCACGGCTCCCCAGGTGAAGCCGCCTCCGAAGGCGGCCAGCAGGACGAGGTCGTTGGGCTTGATGCGTCCGGCCTCGAGGGCCTCGGCCATGGCCACGTACACCGAGGCCGCCCCGGTGTTGCCGTAGCGATCGACGTTGACCATCACCCGCTCCATCGGCACCCGCAGCCGCTTCACCGCGGCCTCGATGATGCGCAGGTTGGCCTGGTGGGGCACGAACAGATCGAGATCGGCGGCGGTGAACCCGTTGTTCTTGAGAATGCGCTCCGCGCAGTCCCCGAACATGCGCACCGCCACCTTGAAGACCTCGTTGCCCTTCATGCGCGCGAAGTGCAGGCGCTGGTCCACCGTCTCGTGGGTGGCCGGCCGGAGGGAGCCGCCCGCCGGCTGGATGAGGAGATCGCCGTAGCGGCCGTCCGAGTAGAGATCGGTGTCGATGATGCCCGCCCCGTCCTCGGGGGACGGCCGCAGCACCGCCGCGCCCGCCGCGTCGGCGAGCAGGATGCAGGTGCCGCGGTCGGTGAAGTCGGTGATGCGCGACAGGCACTCCGCCCCGATGCAGAGCACGGTGCGGTACTTGCCGGTCTGCACGTACTGGGCCCCGATGGAGAGGCTGTAGACGGAGCCCGCGCACGCCGCGTAGACGTCCACCGAGCCCGCGTTGCGGCAGCCCAGCTTGTGCTGCACCAGGTTCGCGGTGGTCGGGAAGTGCATGTCGCCGGCGGTGGTCCCCACCACGACGAAGTCGATCTCGTCCGGCGCCACCTGGGCCCGGTCCATCGCCTGCCGCGCCGCGCGGACGGCCAGGTCCGACGGCCCCTCGCCCTCGTCCACGATGCGCCGCTCCCGGATGCCGGTGCGCTGGACGATCCACTCGTCGGAGGTATCGACCATCTTCTCCAGCTCCTGGTTCGTCAAGATCCGCGAGGGGGCGTAGGATCCGACACCGATGATGCGGGCCCGGTTCATTCGCGGCCTCCCTCCCGCCCCTCGGCCAGCACCGCTTCGGCCTCGAGAGCGGTCTTGATGTGCTGGTTCACGTCGTTGCGAACCCATTCCGCCGCCACCCGGACCGCGTTCTTGATCGCCTTCACCGGCGAGGCGCCGTGACAGATGATCGCGGCGCCGTTCATGCCCAGCAGCGGCGCGCCGCCCATCTCGGTGTAGTCGACCCGCTTCTTCAGCCGCGCAAAGGCGCGCTTGGAGAGCGCGGCGCCCGCCAGCGACATCATGTCCCGCGAGAGCTCCTCGCGGATCATCGCGGTGAGCATCTCGGCGAGGCTCTCGGACACCTTCAGGCACACGTTGCCGGTGAAGCCGTCGGTCACCACCACGTCGCAGCGGCCGTTGTAGATGTCGCGCCCCTCGATGTTGCCGATGAAGTTCAGCGACGAGCCCCGGAGCTCCTCGAAGGCCTCCTTGGTCAGCTCGTTGCCCTTGCCTTCCTCCTCGCCCACCGAGAGGATGCCCACCCGCGGGTTGTCCTTGCCCACGATGTGGCGCGAGTAGATGTGCCCCATCACCGCGAACTGGAAGAGGTGGCGCGGCTTGGGATCGACGTTGGCCCCCGCGTCGATGAGCACGGTGTAGCCGGACAGGCTCGGCAGCGGGGCCGCGATCGCGGGCCGGTCCACGCCGGGCAACACGCCCAGCACGAACATGCTGATGGCCATGGCAGCCCCGGTGTTGCCCGCCGATACCAGCGCACCGCACTCGCCATCCTTCACCAGCTCGGCCGCGACGCGCAGGGAGGAGTCGCGCTTGCGGCGCAGGGCCTGCGAGGGCGATTCGGCCATGCCCACCACCTGCGAGGCGTGGCGCACCGTGACCGGCAGGTCCTGGGCTCGGAGCCGGGTGATCTCCCGCTCGATGGCCGACTTGTCGCCCACCAGCACGGATTCGAGGCTGAACTCGCGGCACGCCGCCACCGCGCCCTCGACCACGACGGCGGGTCCGAAATCGCCTCCCATGGCGTCGACCGCGATCTTCATGGCGCCGATCTTATGGCACGCCCGGGGCCAGCCGGAAAGAACTATTCTCCCTCGACCGAGATGACTTCGCGTCCCTTGTAGAAGCCGCAGTGCGGGCAGATGCGATGCGGCGGCTTGACCTCGCGGCACTGCGGGCAGAGCGAGCGAGTCGGCGCGGCCATCTTGTAGTGGGTGCGCCGCTTGCGGCCGCGCGTCTTGGAGTGACGTCGCTTCGGCAGAGGCATCGGGAGTCTCCTATCTCGTACGCTCGGCCCAGCCCTTGAGGGCCGCCCAGCGCGGATCGGGCGCGTGCGTCTCGCACGCGCAGCGCGTGACGTTGCGATTGACGCCGCACACCGGGCACAGGCCCTGGCAGGCCTCGCGGCACAGCGGCTTCATGGGCAGGGCCAGCGTCGCCTCGGTCTCGAGCAGCGCGGTGAGATCGAGCTGGCCGTTGTGATAGACGTCGGTCTCCAGGTCGTCGGCGCCCAGCTCGCGCTCCTCGCCCCGGGTGGCCGGGCCGGGCACGAAGCGGGCGTCCACCGACGGGTGCACCGTGACGTCGTAGGACTCGAGGCAGCGGCCGCAGGCCAGCGGGACGCGGGCCGAGAAGTCCCCGCGGACGACGACCACGTCGTCGTCCTTCTCGACGATCAGCGAAAGGTCGTCCAGCGCCCACGCGGCATCCTGGAACGGGCGCGGAAAGTCTGCCACGCCCTCGATGCGCAGACCCTCGGCAGGAATCTCGGCGACACGGATGAGCACTGAGGACCCCGGGCTAGCCTCTGACTCGGCTATCTTACGTAAGTTTCGATCAATTAAGGCGTTTTCTATTCGGACGGGTCAGTATATGCACCGGGTTACCCCTTGTCAACCGAAAAGCCCGTAAATGCCCGTCGGCTTGACGCTCTGGGGGCCGACTGCTACATTCCGTTCGGGAGGACGAACCCATGGGCAACCTCGTGAAAACCGGTGTCCTGCTGGCGGCGCTGACCGTGCTGCTCGTGCTCATCGGCGGGGCCCTCGGCGGACAGCAGGGCATGATCCTGGCCTTCGTCATGGCCATGGTGATGAACTTCGGCAGCTACTGGTTCTCGGACCGCATCGTGCTGGCCATGTACCGGGCCCAGCCGGTGGCCGAGGCCCAGGCGCCCGCCCTCTACCGGATCGTCCGGACCCTGGCAACCCGGGCCGGGATCCCGATGCCACGGATCTATCTCCTGCCCGACGAGACGCCGAACGCGTTCGCGACGGGCCGGAACCCGCAGCATGCCGCGGTCGCAGTGACCGACGGCATCATGCGCATCATGAGCGAAGAGGAGCTGGAAGGCGTGCTGGCCCACGAGCTCTCCCACGTGCAGAACCGCGACACCCTCATCATGGCGATCGCCGCGACGCTGGCCGGCGCCATCACCTACGTGGCCCACATGGCCCAGTGGGCGATGATCTTCGGCGGCGGCCGTCGTGACAGCGACGAGCACGAGTCCGGCGGAGGCGGCGTGCTGGGCGGACTGCTCATGATCGTGGTGGCGCCCATCGCCGCCACCCTGATCCAGCTCGCGGTGTCGCGCTCCCGCGAGTACCAGGCCGACGCCAGCGGGGCCCAGATGGCGGGCCAGCCGTGGGGGCTCGCCAAGGCGCTCGAGAAGCTCGAGATGGCTTCGAAGATGGCTCCGATGCAGGACGCCACCCCGGCGACCGCGCATCTGTTCATCGTCAACCCGCTCACCGGGGGCGGCTGGACGACCCTGTTCTCGACGCATCCTCCCATCGCGGAGCGGGTGGCGCGCCTGCGGGCCATGTCCAGGACGCAGGCCAGGTAGCCGATCCCCACTTCGCCACTCGCAGACCTCCCGGCGCTCTCCCCTCGGGGCAGAGCGCCGGGTGAGGGGCTTCGGGGGAGACGGTCAGCCGTCTCCTCCTTTTCGCAGACATGATCGCGGCGCATGACCTCCGGAAGATCTATGGCGGCACCGTCGTGCTCGACGGCGTGTCCCTGACCGTCCCCGCCGGCCACTGTCTGGCCCTGCTCGGTCCGAACGGCGCGGGCAAGACCACCCTGCTCCGGATCCTGGCCACGCTGCTCCGCCCGACCGCCGGCACGCTCCGGATCGATGACGTGGACGCGCTGCGCGAGCCCGAGCGTGTGCGGCCGCTGCTGTCGATGGTGGCCCACGGGTCGCACGTGTACGAAGACCTCACCGCGCGCGAGAACCTGCGCTTCTGGGAGACGCTGCGCGGCGGTGACCCGGCGCCGTCCCGCCTCGGCGCCGCTCTCACCCAGGTGGAGCTGGACGGCGTCGCCGACGAGCGGGTGCGGACGTTCTCGTCCGGCATGAAGCGCCGCCTCGCTCTGGCCCGCGTGCTCCTCGGCCAGGCGCGCGTGCTGCTCCTGGATGAGCCGTTCACCGGCTTGGACCGCCGGGGCCGCAAGTGGGTCAACGAGTTCTTGCTCGGGTTCAAGGCGCGGGGGGGCGCCGCGGTCCTGGCCACCCACAGCTTCGGCGGCGGCCTCGGGGTGGCCGACCGCGTGTGCATCCTCGGCCAGGGCCGGCTGCTGCTGGAGCGCCCGGCCGCCGATCTCTCGGCCGACGAGCTGCACCGGCTCTACGAGAGCCTCACCGATTCCGTCGAGGACGCCCCGTGAGCTACGCGCGCCGGGCCTGGATCATCCTCTGGAAGGACTTCCTGGTCGAGCGACGCTCCAAGGAGCAGCTCAACGCGCTCCTCTTCTTCTGTCTACTGCTGCTCTTCCTCTTCCAGTTCGCCCTCGGCCCCGACCGCGAGCGGCTCGCCGCGGCGCTGCCGGGCCTGCTCTGGCTCGGCTTCATCCTGGCCGGCCTGCTCGGCCTCGGGCGCAGCTTCCTCGCCGAGCGAGAGAATGACTGCTGGGAGGGCCTGCGGCTCAGCCCCGGCGACAAGTCGGCCATCTACGTCGGCAAGCTCGCGGGCAACTGCGTGCTGATGGCCGTCGTCGAGATCATCCTGGTGGTACTCTTCGGGGTGTTCTACGGCGTCGATCTCTGGACGCCCGCCGCCCCGCTCGCCCTGGTCCTGGCGATCGGCACCGTCGGGCTCGCCGCGGTCGGCACGCTCTTCGCCGCGATGACCACGCACGTACGCGCCCGCGAGCTCCTCTTCCCGGTGCTGCTCCTGCCCGTGCAGGTGCCGGTGCTGCTCGCCACCGTGAGCGCGACGCAGGCGCTGCTGCTGGGCCAGCCGCTGGCCGACGTGGCCCACTGGCTCAAGCTGCTCGTGGGCGCCGATCTCGTGTACGTCACGATCGGGCTGCTCACCTTCGAGTTCGTGCTCGAGGCATGACGATCACGCGGATCCTCGGCTGGCTGGCCGCGATCGGTCTGATCGCGGGCCTCGCGGCCGGCTTCGGCTACGCCCCGCGCGAGGCGATCCAGGGCAACGTACAGCGCATCATGTACCTGCACGTGCCGTCGGTGCTCACCTCCTACCTGGCCTTCGGCCTGGTGCTGATCGGCAGCATCGCGTACCTGGCCACGCGGCGCGCCGGCTGGGACCGGCTCGCCGGTGCCGCCGGCGAGCTCGGCGTGCTCTTCACCGGGCTCACCATCGTGACGGGCTCGATCTGGGGCAAGCCGACCTGGGGCACCTGGTGGACGTGGGACGCGCGGCTCACCTCGACCGCCGTGCTCTTCTGCGTTTACGTGGGGTATCTCCTGCTGCGCAGCCTCATCGAGGATCCCGACGCCCGGGGCCGCTACGCGGCGGTGGTCGGCGTCCTCGGCGCGGTGAACATCCCGATCGTGCATTTCTCGGTGAAGTGGTGGCGGGCGCTGCACCAGCCCTCCACGATCCTCGGGCCCGAGCCCTCGCCGATCGACCCCGCGATCGGGCTCGCCCTCTTCGTCAACTGGATCGCCTTCACGCTACTCTTCGTCTACTTCCTGTCCCGGCGGATGGAGATCGCCCGCCTCGAGGAGCAGATGTGATGCCGGCCAACTGGGGCTACGTCATCGCCGCGTACGGCATCGCCGCCGTCGCGCTGTTCGGCTACTGGCGACACCTCGCGCGCCGGGCCCGGGCCGTCGCCGCGCGGCCGGCCGCGAAGGGGCGCCGCGCGTGAGCCGCAAGACCCGATTCGTCGCGGGGGGGCTCGTCATCGTGGCCGCGCTCGCCTATCTCCTCTACACCGGGGTGAGCCAATCCGTCGTCTACTTCGTCACCCCCGCCGAGCTGGGCGCCGCGCCGGTGCCCGGCAAGGCGTATCGTCTGGGCGGGATGGTGCTGCCGGGCACGCTCACATGGGACCCGAAGAGCCTGGACCTGCGCTTCACGCTCTCCGACGGGCAGGCGTCGGTCCCGGTGCGGCATCGCGGCACGCCGCCCGATCTCTTCGCGGAGAGCCGCGGCGCGGTGGTCGAGGGCACGTGGAGCCGCGACGGCTACTTCCAGGCCACCACGATCCTCGCCAAGCACTCCGAGGAGTACAAGGCCCCGCACGACGCCAATCAAGCCGGCTACAAAGAATTGCTCAAAACGCTGCGAGGGTCCGATGGACGGTAGCCCGATGCGCGCATGCCCCCCGGTCGCCTCGGTCACCCCGATGAGCCCCGCAGGGGCGAAGAGGCCCCACCGCCCACCGACGTCTTGCACCGCGGAGGAGCCCCGATGAGCCCCGCAGGGGCGAAGAGGCCCCACCGCCCACCGACGTCTTGCACCGCGGAGCGCTCAGAATGACGCCCGAGCTCGGCTACGCCGCGACCGTCGCCGCGCTGGTGCTGGCCGTCTATGGCGCGGGGGCGGCAGCGTGGAGCGCGCGCACCGGTCGTCCGGACCTGCGCGCCTCCGCGGAGCGCGCCGCCATCTCCGTGTGGGTGCTGATCACCGCGTGCATGCTCGTGCTGGTATCGGCCTTCCTCAACTTCGACTTCTCGGTGCGGTACGTGGCCAACAACACCAACCTCGGCACGCCGTACTACTACCGCATCACCGCGCTGTGGGGCGCGCTCGAGGGCTCGATCATCCTGTGGGCGTGGATGCTCTCGCTCTACACCCTCATCATGGTGACGCGCTATCGCCGCACCCAGCCGCAGCTCTACCCCTGGGCGCTCGCGGTGATGCTCTCGATCTCCGCCTTCTTCCTGCTCGTGATGACCGTCCCCGCGCCGCCCTTCGAGCGCCTCTCACCGATACCAGTAGACGGCCGGGGTCTCAATCCGCTCCTCGAGGACTCTGGAATGATCACCCACCCGGTGGCCCTCTACCTCGGGTTCACCGGCTTCACGGTGCCGTTCGCCTTCGCGATGGCGGCCCTCATCGTGGGCCGCACCGGCGACGAGTGGATCACGATCACCCGGCGCTGGACGATCGTGGCGTGGTACTTCCTCTCCCTCGGCCTGCTCATCGGCGGCTGGTGGAGCTACCACGTGCTGGGCTGGGGCGGGTACTGGGCGTGGGACCCGGTGGAGAACGCGGCGTTCATGCCGTGGCTCACCGCGACCGCGTTCCTGCACTCGGTGATGATCCAGGAGCGGCGGCGCATGCTCAAGCTCTGGAATCTCACCCTGATCATCCTGACCTTCAGCCTCACGCTCTTCGGCACCTTCCTCACCCGCTCCGGGATCATCGGATCCGTCCACGCCTTCAGCCAGGGATCGGTCGGCCAGTTCTTCCTGGGCTTCCTGGCCCTGGTGATGCTGGGCGCCTTCTCGCTCCTCGCCTGGCGCCTCGACCGGCTGCGTGCGCAGGGCGAGCTCGACTCGGTCGTCTCGCGCGAATCCGCCTTCCTGCTCAACAACCTGTTCCTGGTCGCGGCGGCCTTCACGGTGTTCTTCGGCACCGTGTTCCCGCTGCTCTCGGAGGCGCTCCGCGGCACGAAGGTGAGCGTGGGCGCGCCGTTCTTCAACCTGGTGAACATCCCGATCTTCCTGGCCCTGATCTTCCTCATGGGCGTGGGTCCGCTCATCGCGTGGCGGCGCGCGTCCGCCGAGAACCTGCGGCGCAACTTCCTCAAGCCGGTGCTGATCGGCATCGCGGGCGCCGCGGTCTGCCGGGCGCTCGGGGTCGCCAACGCGCTGGTGCTGCTCTGCCTGGCCCTCGTGGTGTTCGTGGCCGCCACCATCGTGCTCGACTTCGCGCGCGCCGCGCGCGCCCGTCGGCGCACCGGCGACGGCTGGCTCGAGGCCACGTGGGGGCTCGCCCTGCGCCAGAACCGGCGCTACGGGGGGTTCGTGGTGCACCTGGGCATCCTGGTGATCGCCCTCGGCGTCGCGGGCTCGCAGGCCTGGTCGACCCAGACCGAAGCCACCCTCAACCGCGGCGAGAGCCTCACCCTGGCCGGCTACACCATCCGCTTCGACGGCCTGCAGGCCGCCGAGGAGTCGAACCACTTCAAGGTCGTCGGGACGTTCACGGTGTCCGACCGCAAGGGACCGTTCACGGTGCTGACTCCGGCCAAGAAGTTCTATCCGCAGGAGCAGACGCCGATCGCGGCGGTGGACTATCGCCTGGGCTTCCTCGAGGACCTCTACCTGGTGCTCGGCGAGTTCGCGCGCGACGGCTCGCACGCCACGATCAAGATCCAGGTCAACCGCATGGTGTCGTGGCTCTGGATCGGCGGCCTGCTCCTCACCCTCGGCACCGTGCTGGCGATCGCGCCCGAGCGGCGGCGGGCGCCCGCGCCGGTGCGCGCGGGCGAGCGCGCGGCCGCATGAGCCGGCGCTCCCGCCTCCTGCGCTGGCTCATCCCGCTGGCGGTCGTCCCGGTGCTCGCGCTGCTGGCCTATGGCTTCCGCACCGATCCCCGCGAGATTCCCTCGCCGCTCGTGGGCAAGCCCGCCTCACCGTTCCGGCTGACCGCCTTCGACGGCCAGCCGGTGTCGCTCGACGCCTTGAAGGGCCGGGTGGTGGTCGTCAACTTCTGGTCCTCGTGGTGCTATCCGGCGTGCTACGAGGAGGCCCCGAGCCTGGAGCGGGCCTGGAAGGCCTACAAGGATCGCGGCGTGATGCTGGTCGGGGTCAACTTCCAGGACAAGGACGAGCCGGCCCGTCGGTTTCTCACCCAGTTCGGCCACACGTTCCCGAACGCGCCCGATCCGTCGGGGCGCGTCTCGGTGGACTACGGCGTCTACGGCGTGCCCGAGACCTACTTCATCGATCGCCGGGGGCGCGTGCGCTTCAAGCAGGTGGGCCCGGTGAGCGACGATCTGCTCAAGCGCCAGATCGAGACGCTCCTGGCGGAGGCCGCGTGAGACCGATCGCGCTCGTGTGGATCGGGTGGCTCGCGCTGGCCGTCGGGATCGCGTCCGCGGCGGCCCCGGTGAGCGAGGAGACCGTGCACGACGTGGCGGCCCAGCTGCGCTGCGTGGTCTGCCAGAGCCTGTCGGTGGCGGACTCGCCGTCGGAGACCGCGCACCAGATGAAGGCGATCATCCGCGAGCGGCTGGGCGCCGGCGAGAGCCCCGAGCAGGTGAAGGCCTACTTCGTCGAGAAGTACGGCACATGGATCCTGCTCTCGCCCCCGCGCCAGGGCTTCAACCTGCTCGTGTGGGTCGTGCCGTTCGCGGGCCTGGCGGGTGGCCTCGTGCTGGTGCTGATCCTGGTCCGGCGCTGGAGCCGCCGGTCCCCCGCGCCGGCCTCGACGCCGCTGAGCGCCGAGATGCGCACGCGCATCGAGCGCGAGATGGCCGAGCGCGAGTCGTGAGCGGGCTGCAGGCCGTGCTGATCGTCGCGATCGCGCTGCCCGCGCTGGCCGTCGCGCTCTGGCCGCTCGGGCGCCGCCGGCCCGACCGCGCGCCGGCGGCTTTCGCGCGCGCGGACTACGACCGCCGGCTCGAGCTCGACGAGGAGAAGACCGCGCTCTACCGCGCCCTGCGCGAGCTCGAGTTCGACCACGAGGCCGGGCATCTCTCCGATGGCGACCATCAGAGCCTGCGCGAGCGCTACGAGGCGCGCGCCGCCGCGCTGATCACCGAGCTGGACGCGCTCGGCGGCCCCGTGGAGCGCGAGCGCCCGCCCGCAGCTCCCGCGCCGGCGGCACCATCGCCCGCGAGCCCCCGGGCCCCGTGGACCCGACAGCCGGCGGTGCTGGCGGCCGGCGCGGTGGTGCTGGTGATCTTCGGCGTGGTGATCGGCGTCAACGCGGGCCGTTACACCGAGCGTGATCAGTCCTTCACCCCGCCCGGCGCGCGCCTGCCGGTGCCCGGCCCGCCGCCGTCGCCGGTGGGTCCGCCCATGGCCCGGCTCGAGCCGGGCAAGCCGATCCCGCCCGAGATGCTGGCCGGCATGCTGCAGGCCGCGCGTCAGAGCCTCGTCGAGGGCCGCTACTCGGAGGCGATCGCGGCGTACCAGGCGGTGCTCAAGCGCGATACGAAGAACGTGGACGCCATGACGCACCTGGGCCTGATCGTGGCGATCGGCGGACACGCCGACAGCGCGCTCGAGACCTTCTCGAAGGCGCTGGACATCGACCCGAAGTACGCCCCCGCGTATCTCTACCGCGGCCAGGTGCTGTACGAGCAGAAGCAGGACTACGCGGGAGCGGTGCAGTCCTGGGAGCGCTTCATGGCCCTCGTCCCCACCGGCGAGGACCGCGACCGGGTCGCCGCGCTGGTCGAGGACGCCAAGAGCAAGCAGCGCGCGCACTGAGCGCCCTCGAATCCTTGCCGAGCGCGGGCGGCATCGAGTATGGTGCTCGTCAATGCCTCGTCGCTCACTTCTCCGAATCGTCGCTGCCGCGATGCTCGCCGTCGCCAGCCCGCTCGGGCTGCCGATCCCCTCGGCGACCGCGGGCACTGCGCGGGTGGTCGACGGTGATGGCGTGGTGCACTGGACCAACGTCCCGGCCGACCCGCGGTACCATGGCCTGCCCGGCACCACCGGCACCAGCACGGGTTGGCTCCGGTTCCCCGACCGCGCCCGACGCGACCACGCCGCCGACATCCAGGAGATCTCACGACGCTTCGGCGTGAGCCCGACCCTCGTGCGGGCCATCGTGCGTGCCGAATCAGGCTTCGACGCGGCCGCGGTGTCCGCCAAGGGCGCCGGCGGCCTGATGCAGCTGATGCCGCAGACCGCGTCGGCCCTGGGCGTGGCCGATCGCTTCGACCCGCGGGAGAACATCACCGGCGGGGTCCGGCACCTGCGCTACCTGCTCGATCGCTACCGGGGCAGCGTGCCGCTCGCGCTGGCGGCCTACAATGCAGGCGAGAGACCCGTCGATGTCCATCGGGGGATCCCGCCCTATCCCGAGACGCAGCAGTACGTGCGTCGCGTGATGCTCGAGGCGGGACTGAAGGACACCGCGGTAGCCCCAAGCGTGCTCTACCGCTTCGTGGGTCCCGACGAGACGATCACCTACAGCAACATCCGCCCGACCTCGAAGGACGTCAGGCTCCGGCCGCGCCGCGATCCCTAAAGTTCTTGCGCGGCGAGGGTCATCGGCTCGACGGGCTCGCGGGAAGCCTCATGCCGGGCTCGCCACCCGATCCCCGGACGGCATGGCATCGCGCTTGCTCCCCCGTACCGGCCCGAATGTGACGTAATGAATACAGCGCTGAAAGAACGAGAGGATTGACGACACCTCTCTGCGGAGTTCACAATTTGGACACCTTGGAGATCCAGCCGAACTCGCTTCGCCTCGGCCAAATCCTCACCCGGGAACGCGTGATCACCCCGGACGTCCTGCGGGAAGCCATGGCCCGAGCGTTGCGGGAGCGCCTCCGCCTGGGTGAGACCCTGGTGGTCATGGGTGCCGCCACCACGTCCGACATCCTCCGGGCGCTGGCCACCCAGCAGGGCATGGCGTTCCTGGCTGCCGACGAGCTGCCCTCGACCCCGCCCGCGCTCAAGGAGCTGTCGCCCAAGTACCTGCGCCAGTACGTCGCCTGCCCCATCGCGGTCGAGGCCGGCACGGTCACGGTGGCGACGGCGGATCCGACCAACCCGCAGCTGCTCGACGATCTCCAGCAGCTGCTCGGCCTGACCGTCAAGCTGTGCGTGGCGCCGGCCCCCGCCATCCTCGAGGCCATCGAGCGGGCCTACGGGGCCAATACCGCGCTGCAGAAAATCGTCGAGGGCATGGGCGGTTCGGCCACCGCGCATCACGCCGAGCCCGAGGAGGACGTCAACCACCTCCGCGACATGGCCTTCGAGGCGCCGGTGGTGCGCCTCGTCAACCTGCTCATCGACGGGGCGCTGGCCGCGGACGCCTCCGACATCCACATCGAGCCGTTCGAGGACAGCCTGCGCGTCCGCTACCGGATCGACGGACTGCTCTACGACCAGGAGGCGCCGCCCCGCCGGCTGCAGGCCGCGCTCACCTCGCGGATCAAGATCATGGCGGAGCTGAACATCGCCGAGCGGCGGCTGCCCCAGGACGGGCGCATCCGGGTGACCGGGCAGGGCGGACGG
>DATFYA010000188.1 GCA_035315345.1 Candidatus Methylomirabilota bacterium | reverse complement strand
CTGGGCCTGCTGATGTTGCCGAGGCCGTTCAACTTTCTACTGTGGGTGCCGTACGCAATCGTACTGCCGCTGGGAATACTCTGGTGCAATCGGCGTCAGCGGATGATTCGAAGTGAGGAGGCCGGTTCCGGGGCTCCCGGCACGGGGCCGCACTGAGAGATCGGTGAAGGTATCGTCTACAACGCGTTGGAGCAAACGGCGGCGCTAACGGGAGCAAGCGTGTGAGCGAACGGCTGTGACTCGCTCGCGCAACGACCCGCCTACGGCAGGTCGGCGCGGCGCTCCACCCAGCTGATGCCTTCCGGGATCCTGAACTTGGTCACCGTGTCCGAGCCCTCGCTGTAACCGGTGAACCAGTCGTCCTGCTCCCACAGGACGCCGTAGGGCAACAGGAACCGGGCCAGCACGGTCGTGCCGCTCGGGCGCAGCCGCACCGGGGGGAGCGGGCGCGTCGCCAGGCCGTCCTTGTCCGGGATGTAGAGCGTGGCCGGCAGGTCGCCCCCGGGCCACGCGCCCCGGTGCCTCAGCCTCACGGTGTAGGCGCCGGCCGCGGCGCCGCGCAGCCAGAAGACCTCGAACGGTGCGGTGGCCGTGGCCCTCAGGACGCCGGGCAGCCGCACCGTCTGAACCGGACCGTCGAGCCGATCCGGCGTGGATCGCACCACGGCGCTTGCCTCGACCTCGAGCCCCTCGAGGCCCTCGGGCCACTCCATGATGAGGACACCGCTCGGCTTGCGCGGGCCGCCGGCATATACCGTGATCGCTTCACTCCGGCTGCCGGGCCCCTCGCCGGGCGCGGCCTCCGCTCGCAGATGGAGCACGGGGGCGAATATCGGCAGCACCTTGCGGAATCGCCCCTCGGAGACCTTCAGCGGGATGCGCCGGTCATTGGCGAGCAGCGAGAGCGTCGTGACGGTCTTGTCCTCGACCGTGCCCTCGACGACGATGACGGGCGGAGCGTCCGGGCCGAGAACGAAGCCGTCCCCGGGGCTCGTGAAGACGATCCGGCCCGGGCCGGCGGGGACGTACTCGATCGAGATGCTGCCCTCAGCCCTCGCGTCGCCGGGCCCGGTCGCCACCGCGCGCAGGCGGTTCAGCCCGGGCTGGAGCCGCACCGAGGCGCCGAAGGTCCCATCGCTGCCGAGGACCACCTCGGTCGGGGCCTCGTTGACGGAGAGGGAGAGCTGGTCAGCTGGCCCCCCCAGTACCCTTCCCGTCACGGGCTCGACCTGCCGGTGGGTGACGCGCGCTCGCGGCCCGTCGAACTCGAGGCCGAGGCCCCGCGCCGCGGTCCCCGGTCGGGACCCGGCGCCCGCGCCGCCAGACCCGGGCGTCCCGGCGGCGCCTGGCGCCCCGGTGGGCGCCGCCGTGCCGGAGGTGCCGGGCGTCCCGGCGGGACCGAGCGCCGTGGCCGGACCTGCTGTCGTGAAGGGACCGGATGTCCCGGACCGGCCAGGTGTGGTGGAGGCGCCGGCTGCGCTGGAGGCGCCAGCTGCGCGGGAGGGGCCGGGTGCGCTGGAGGGGCCGGGTGCGCTGGCAGGGCCGGGTGCGCTGGATAGGGCGGGTGCGCTGGCCGATGCCTCGGCCGAGCCCGGCTGGGGCGTCGCGAGCGAGCTGGCCAAGGTGCTCGGCGCCGCGCCAGCCGACGGCGCCATCGCCCCCTCGGCCTGCGTCGGCCTGTCTGCCGCCCGAGCCACAGCCGCCGCGGCCTCCCGACTATCACCGGCCACGGCACGCGGCCCAGGCGGCTCGTCCTCGGCGACCGGCTCCGGCGGCGGGGCTGGTCGAGGCGACGGCTCCGGAACCGGTGCCACCCGTGCGGCGGGCGGTGTCGGGCCCGGGTCGGAGGCGCGCGGGAGGGCCGGTGCGGGCGCTCCGAAGTCAGGCGCCGACAGCTCGGGCGCCGGCTGCTCCCTCGCCGCCGACACCTCGGGCCGAGCATCCGGGGATATCGGCTCTGCGCGCGCGCTAGCCGCGGGCGGCGCCTTCGGCGAGCTCTCGAGGCTCGGCGACGGGGTCGAGGTCTGTGGGGCAGTGAGCGCGGGTACGGACGCCACCATCGGCGGGCGCTCTCCGGGAGCCGGTGGCTCGGGAAGGGGCCATGCCGGGCCGACCGGATCCTCGCCTTCCGGCATTGGAGGCAGGCCGGATGGCGGGACGCGGACGGCTACCTCGCGCACCAGGGGCGCGGGCCTCTCGGGACTGGCCGGCGGCGGTGGTGCCGGAGACGGTTTCGGCTCTGGCTTCGTCTCGGCGCGGGGCGGGCTCTTCGCGGTCACGATGGGCCTCGCGGGCCTGGCCGGCGCTGCCGCCGGTGTCGGTGGGGTGGTGGCGCGGCGGCGTGGCGCCGGGACCGCCTTCTCCCGATCGGCATCAACGCGAGGCGCCGCCGTCGGCCGCGCCGTAGCGGCCGCCTTCCGATCGGCCTCCGGTGCGCCGGCGCGGGCCGCGCTCGCGGCGGCTCCCGCGGGGGCGCCCGGTGATCGGCGCCCGGGAGCCCGCAGCGGCTTCGTGACCGGGGGCGGTGTCGGGGCGAAGCCTGGAGCCGCGAGCGCGGCGGCTTCTGCTCCCGGCGCCGCCGGGGCGGACACGCCGGCACCGGTCTCGGAGATGGCGAGATCTGCCCAGGCTACCTCGGGCTCGGCGCTCGGCGCACCCGACAATGAGGCGGCCACCCAGACGAGGTCCATCGCGACGGCGATATGAAGCAGCAGCGAGCACAGGTACGCCAGGGTGAGTCGCCAGACGGGAGCACACCGGTCGCGCCGGCGTCGCGCGAAGGCTGAGAACCGGCCGAGCGGCCGCGCCGATTCGTGGGGCTGAGCGGGATCCTCGGAGGCGCTGTCCGGTCCGGCGTCAGGCGTGGTCATCCGGCTGCGACAGGCGGCGGGGCATGATGATTTGCTATCCCATGGCTCCGAGGAAGGGGGAGTCTAGCTACTCCGGATCGATCTGTCAACCAAGTCCCACGCGCCGACGGCATGCCCGACGTGGTTGGCGAGCGGCTGGATGTGGACTGGACCCGCTGGCTCGCGCGCGGAGACGGCCATGCGTCGGCCCGCTGGACATCCCGGTGAACGCGACGCGAGGCCTTCGTCAGCGGAACAGGTCGATCAGCTCCTGGAGCGCGACCATCTGGTTGCCCCGGGTGGACGAGGGTACCATGATGAGCGTCTTCACGCCGGCCGCGTACCAGGCCTCCACGCCGTCGCGCACCTCGGTCGGGCTGCCGTAGAGCGTGACCTGCGAGAGCCAGCGGTCTGACATCAGCGAGGGAATGCGGTCGTCCTGGCCGGCCGCGATCGCCGTGCGGATGGCCTGTATCTCCTCCGCGAAGCCGGCCTCGATCCAGTAGTTCTGGTAGTTCGGCAGCTTCACGTAGCCGACCAGCGTGCGACGGTTCACCGCGGCGGCGGCGGCGCGATCGGCGTCGATGCAGGTGGGCACCATGTTGCCCACGAAGAAGTCCGGGTTCGTGCGCGCGGCCTCGGGCAGGGCCTCGAGCGATTTCGGCATGTACGAGCGCGCCGCGTTGGCCCACACCGCTCCCTGGGCGATCTCGCCGGAGAGCGCCGTCATTTTCTTCCTGAGCGTCGCCAGCGTGATCGGAGGCAGCTCGCCCACCTGCTTCGCCCCGGTCTCGAGGTCCTGCACGAAGCGGCGGATGTCCTCGAGCGGCTTGCCCGGCTTGACGCCGAGCCGATCGTGCGTCGGGCCGTGACTGATGCCAATGCCGAAGCGGAAGCGACCGCCGGACAGCTCGTGGATCAGCGCCGCGGTCTGGGCGAAGTCGAAGGGGTGGCGCGTGTAGATGTTGGCGATGCTGGTGCCGATCGAGATCGAGCGGGTCGAGAGGGCGAGGGCCTCGCAGAGCCCGAGGCCGTCGCCGAAGCTCGGGCAGTAGAGCCCGCTGAAGCCTTCCTCCTCGAGGCGCCGGGCGACCTCGATGGTGGCCTTGCGGCGGCCGGGAACCGCCGCGAGGCTGACCGCCGGCTTGCGCGTCACGCCCACGGCACGGCTCCGCCCCAGCGGTTCAGCGACGTCGTCTCCGACGTGGGCCGCCGCTTGCTGGGGCCGTACTTCACGGCCGGATAGCCGAGCGGGATGCAGAAATGGAACGTCATCTCCTTCGGAATGTCGAACATGGCGTGAAAGCGGTCCATCACCTTGGCGTGCAGGGTCGTCGGCAGCGAGCCGATGCCGAGGGCGTGGGCGGCCAGCATCAGGTTCTGGCACGCGGGGATCACCGAGTTGGCGCCGCCGCCCGGCGCGGTGAAGGCGAAGACGATGCAGGGGGCGTCCTTGATGTCGTCGGCCAATCCCATCGCGGATCGGTGGTTCTTGTCGGTGAGCGGGATGTCCTCGGGCTTCGTCCAGCGGTGATCGTCCCAGCGCTTGGCCCACCAGGCCTCCTTGTAGAGCGCGCCGAACTCGCGGATCTTCGCACGGTCGTTCACGATCAGGAAGCGTCCCACCTGGTTGTTGCCGCCGTTCGGCGCCTTCACCGCGGCCTCGATGATCAGGTGGAGGTCCTCGACGGGGATGGGATCCGGGCGAAGCTTTCGCGTGGACCTCTGGGTGAACATGGCTTCCCCGATCGGCATCTTCAGACGGTCGGTCTGCATGGGCGCACCTCCTGTCGGTGGGGTCACGCGCCGAGCACGCGCCCGAGCCAGCGGGCGATGTCGGCGATCTCCTCGGCGGAGACGGAATGCGGCATCGGGTACTGGTGCCACTCGATCGAATAGCCGAGGGCGGCCACCTGCTCACGCCCGTGCTCGGCCATCGCCAGCGGGATCATCGGGTCGTGGACGCCGTGGGCCCAGAAGATCGGCACGCCGCGATTCGCGGGTGACGCCTCCGCCGCCAGCGTGGCCGAGAGGGGCAGGTAGCACGAGAGCGCGAGCACGCCGGCGAGCCGCTCGCGGTGGCGCAGCCCCACCTGCAGCGCCATCGCGCCGCCCTGGGAGAAGCCGGCGAGCACGAGCCGGCCGGGCGCGATGCCGCGCTGCCGCTCGCGCTCGATCAGCGCCTCCACCTGCTGCGCCGACTGGCGCACGCCCGCCTCGTCCTCGCGCCGCACGCCCGCGAGCGCGCGGATGTCGTACCACGCGCGCATGACGTGACCCTGGTTGATGGTCACGGGGCGCAGCGGCGCGTGCGGGAACACGAAGCGGATGGCCGGGCGCTCGGGCAGCCCCAGCTCGGGCACGATCGGCTCGAAGTCGTGCCCGTCGGCGCCGAGGCCGTGCATCCAGATCACCGCCGCGGTCGGATCCGGCGCGGTCTCGACCTGGAGCGAATCGAGCAGATCGGCCATGGCGGACGTGCTACGAGCGGGGCAGCGGGGACGGACCGCCGGAGACTACCGGCACTCCTTCACCCAGTCGACGGCCTCGACGGTGACCCGGTAGGTGCCGGCGTCGGCCACCGGAACGTCGAAGAGCGAGCGGCCGCCCGAGAGCACGTCGCCGACCACTCGGCGGCGATACGTGCCGGTGACCGCGCCGTCGCCCCCGATGCGGTCCACCCGGAGCATGACGTTGGCGCCGTCCTTGATGTGGTCGTTGTAGAGGTAGCCCACGACGCGAGCTCGTCCTCCCGGCGCGGGCTCGACGACCCATTGAGGCCGCAGCGCGGCGACGTCCTGCGCCCCGACCACGCGCGGCAGCCCGTAGACGAGGCCGGCCGCCAGCACGAGCATCCCGATCCACCGCGGCATGGGCGGAGTGTACCGCGAATCTTGCCCCGTGGAGTAGAGTACGGGCGTGACCCGCCGTCGCTCCGGTTCCGCCTCGTTCGCCCTCCTGCTGGCGCTCCTGTTGACGACCACCGTGGCGGCAACGCCCGCCCGGCTCGATCCGGCGGAGCTCCTGGCCGATGTCACCGCGCTGACCGCGCCCGAGATGGAAGGGCGGGGCTCCGCCACGCCGGGAGGCGATCGCGCAGCTCGCTACATCGCCGACACGCTCGCGCGGGCCGGTCTTCGTCCCGGCGGCGATGACGGCACGTTCTTCCAGGGATTTCCCGTCGCACAGGTCCCGGGGCTGGGCCCCCGCAACGCGCTCGAGTCGACCGGCCCCGCGCCGCGAGCACTACCCGCGCCGCGAGCACTACCCGCGCCGCGAGCACTAGAGGTCGGCCGCGCGTGGACGCCGCACGGGGGCTCGGCCACCGGCGAGGCGGTCGGCGAGCTCGTCTTCGTCGGCCACGACGACTACGCCGGGGTGAACGCGCACGGTCGCATCGCGCTCGCGCTCTCGGGCGCGTCCGGGCCGCCGGCCGCCCGCGCCTCGCGGCTGGAGCAGGTGATCGCGGCGCGCCGCGCGGGCGCTCGCGCAGTGCTGATCGTCGACGACGCCCTGCCCGCGGTGACGGCCACCGGCGCGCCGGTGGCGATCCTCTCGGGCAGCATCGGCCGGGACGCGGTGGACGCGCTGCTCGCCGGCTCCGGACACTCGCTCGCCACGCTGACCGCGCCCACCGCGACCGGCGTCTCGGTGCGGCTGCGCGTCGACCTGGCCACCGAGGAGCGGCGCGCCGCCAACGTCATCGGCGTGCTGCCGGGGACGGATCCCGCGCTGGCCGGCGAGGCGATGGTGATCGGCGCGCACTACGATCACCTCGGGCGCGAGGGCGGCGACGTGTACCCCGGCGCCGACGACAACGCCTCGGGCACCGCGGTCGTGCTGGGACTCGCGCGGTCGCTGGCCGCCGCGCCGCCCGCGCGGACCCTGGTGGTCATCCTCTTCGCGGGCGAGGAGATCGGGCTGGTGGGCTCCGACTATCACGTGCGCCATCCGTCGGCGGTGCCGGTCGAGCGCATGGTGGCCATGCTCAACTTCGACATGGTGGGACGCCTCGAGGGCCGCCGTCTGCTCGTCGGCGGCGTGGACACCGGCAGCCGGTTCCGCGCGCTGGTGGAGGCGGCCGCGACGGAGGCCGGGCTCGACGTGGACCTGCGGCCGGCCGGAACGGGGCCGTCCGACCACACGCGGTTCCACGGCGCCGGCGTGCCGGTGCTCTTCTTCCACAGCGGCTCGCACGCCGACTATCATCGGCCGTCGGACACCGCCGATCGGATCGACGCGGCAGGCATGGCCCGCATCGCCCATCTCGGCCGCCTGCTGGTCACCCGGATCGCCGACGGCCCGCGCCCGGTGTTCGCGCGCGTGCCGGGCGCCTCGCGTGGGCGCGCCGAGCGCGCGGAGCCGCGCCCGGAGGCGCGCGGGGCCGGCGCGAGCGCCTTCCTCGGCGTCGCGGCCGATTCGCGCGCCGGCTGGGACGGCGTGCGGCTCGGCTCGATCGTGCCGGGCAGCGCCGCCGAGCGGGCCGGGCTGCAGGCCGGCGACGTGCTGGTCCGCCTGGACGAGACGGGACTGCAGGGCTTCTCCGATCTGCGGGCCCTGCTCGAGCGGCATCGCCCGGGCGAGACCCTCCGCCTTGTGTACCTGCGCGACGGCCTCGATCATTCGATCTCGGTCACGCTCGGCGCGCGCCCGTGAGCCTGGCGCTGGCGGTCACCGCCGCCTCCTGCCATCTCCGCAACCTGCGCACGCGCCTGCCATTCCGCTACGGCGCGGTCACGTTGACGCACTTCCCGCTGCTCCATCTCGCGCTCGACGTCGAGGCGACCGACGGCCGGCGCGCGCGAGGGTTCGCGGCCGACAACCTGCCCCCGAAGTGGTTCGACAAGAGCCCGGCGCGGAGCTTCCGCGACAACGTGGAGGATCTGCTCGCGTCGATCCGCTCCGCGGAGTCGGCCTATCTCGACGCGGCGCGGACGCCGCGGCCCGTCTTCGACGTCTGGCGCGACGCCTACGCGGAGTGCGCGCGGCGCGGCCCCGGGCTCGGGCTCAATGCGCTCACCGCCGCGTTCGGCTCGTCGCTGTTCGAGCGCGCGCTGGCCGACGCGGCGGGACGGCTGACCGGGCTGGACGTCGTGGGCCTGCTGCGCGCCGACGTGCTCGGCATCCGCCCGGAGGCGGTGCACCGCGGGCTCACCCGGGAGCACCTGCTCGCGTGGGCGAGCCGGCCCGCGCCCGAGGCGATCGCGGTGCGGCATACGGTCGGCCTGCTCGATCCGATCGTGGCCGCCGACGTGGCCGCCGACGGCTGGCTGCGTGACGGCCTGCCCCAGACGCTGGAGGAGTGCGTGTCGCGTCACGGGTTGACCCACTTCAAGCTGAAGGTCGGGGGCCAGGTCGACGCCGACGTGGAGCGCCTGACCCGGATCGCGGCCACGCTCGACCGGCTCGTGGCGGAGCCCTACGTGGTGACGCTCGACGGCAACGAGCAGTACAAGGCGATGGCGGACTTCGCGGCGCTCGTGGCCGCGATCCGGGCGACGCCCGCCCTGTCCCGGCTCTGGCGCTCCACCGCGTTCATCGAGCAGCCCCTCGACCGGGCGATCGCGCTCGATCCGGCGGCCACCGAGGGCCTCGAGGCGCTCGGGCGGCAGGTGCCGATCATCATCGACGAGAGTGACGGCGATCTCGAGGCCTTCCCGCGCGCGGTGGCCCTCGGCTACCGCGGGGTCTCCACCAAGAACTGCAAGGGCATCGTGAAGTCGTTCGTGAACCGCACGCTGGTGGAGGCGCTGAGCGCGGACCGGCCGGAGCGCGCGCGTCTGTTCATGAGCGCGGAGGACCTGACCAACGTGCCGGTGGTGCCGGTGCAGCAGGACCTGGCCACCGTGCGGGCGCTCGGCATCACCCACGTCGAGCGCAACGGGCACCACTACGTGCGCGGCCTCGCGCACTGCTCGCGGGCCGAGCGGGCCGCGGCGCTGCGCCACCACGGCGATCTCTATCTCGGCGACGAGCGCGAGGCGTGGCTGCGCATCGAGGCGGGTCGACTCCGCGTCGGCTCGCTGGCGACGGCCGGGTACGGCGTGGCCTTCGATCCCGATCTGGCCTCGATGATCCCGCTCGACCGGTGGACGTTCGACTCGCTGACCGCCGGGCCGGGGGAGACGGGCTAGCCTAACCGCCGGCTGCCTCGTCGGCGGCGGTAGCGGCGGCGGCGTCGGCCAGCAGGGCGTACTTCGCGAGCGTGCGCTCGGCGACCGCGGCCGGGAAGTGGCCGGCGTCGATCCAGTCCAGCGTCTCGTCGAGCACTTCGGCGAAGTGGGCCTCGTGCCCCGGGTCGAGGCCGGCCGGGATCACGATCTCGTGAACGCCTGGCCCGCGTGGCGTCGCGACCGGCCCGGGCAGCTCCGCGCCCACTGCGGCGAGCGCCGCGTCGAGGGCGCGCGCGGTGGCCGCCGCGTCACCTCGCGCCTCGACCGTCACGCGCCGCTGGAATCCGGTCGCCGCGCTCTGCTCGACCCGGACCAGCGCGGCGCGACCGTGCAGGACGAGGCGGGAGGTGTCCCCACCGCCAGGCGGCGTCGAGATCTCCCAGCGCGTGACCGCGCGGGCTGTCACGCCGGCGAGCGCGTAGGTCAGCTCCGCGTTGCAGAAGACGCGGAGGCTGTCGCCCACGACGGCCGGGCGCAGGTCGGCCGGCATCGAGCGCGTGCCGGTGACCCGGCCGAAGACCTCGAGGGGCACGCGCGTGGACCAGCCCCGCGCGGCGATGAGGGTCGGCGCCCGGCTCGTTGACCGCGGTTCGGCATCGAGGAGCCACTGCGCCTGATCGACCAGGTGCGTCGGGATGTCCACCGCGCCGCCGCCCTGCGCGCGCGAGTCGAAGTACCACCACGGCCGGCGCAGCGGGGCGCCGTCCACCTGCTTCTCGAAGTGGTGGACGCTCTCCTGCTCGATCGCCGGCGTCGCGGTGGACGCGAAGCCGCCGAACAGGACGGAATCGTCCACCAGGCGCTTCACGAGGCGGGCGACCGCGTCGCGGCGGCCGGTCATCATCTCCCGTGCGATCGGGGCGGCGCCGAGGCTCGCGCGGATATCGTCGAGATCGCCGGACCGCACCAGCCACGGCTTGTCGGCCAGCACGTGCAGGCCGGCGTCGTGCAGCCGGCGGATCACGCGGGCCTTGCCGCCGTTGCGCCCGGCCAGCACCACCAGGTCGGGCGGGCGGTCCGCGAGGAGACGGGCGAGCGGGTCGGCGCCGACCTGCACGCGAGGGCGCCAGCGGGTCGGGCGTGTCGCGCGACGGTTGAAGCGGTCGATCAGCGCGAGGAAATCGTCCAGCTCCGGGCCCGCGGCCGCGTAGACCGAGATCTCGGGCGCCACGCGCGGATTGGCCTCGCGGAGGGTCAGCGTCGCGTGGAAGTGGCCGGGCTCGAGGAAGGCCAGCGCGTGCACGGGCGGAGCCTAGCACAGCGCGCTGCCCACATTGCGCCTCGGGAGCGGCGGGCGTCGAGTACTATGGGCTCGCCGATGACAGGCGCCGGCCGCCTCCTGCACCGCTACCTGCCAGCCGCCGCGCTCTTCGCGGCGCTGCTCGTCGCCTGGCAGCTCGCGGTCAGCGTGCTGGGCCTGCGCGAGTACCTCCTGCCCGCGCCGCTCCGCGTGGTGGCCGCGATGACCGGCGACGAGATCCCGTGGCTCCGCCACGTGTGGATCACCTCGGTCGAGATCGTCGGCGCGTTCCTGCTGGCCGGGGTGGTGGGCGTGGCCCTCGGGATCGCGGTGGCGTGGTCGCCGGTCCTCTCGCGCGCGCTGGTGCCGTTCCTGGTGTTCGTCAACACGCTACCCAAGGTGGCGGTGGCCCCGCTGTTCCTCTTGTGGCTGGGCTACGGCGTCCTGCCCAACATGCTGATCGGGGCGCTGATCGGGTTCTTCCCGGTGGTGATCAACACCGCGGTGGGGCTGACCCAGGTGGACGAGGAATTGCTCGACCTCGGGCGCGTGTTCAACGCGCCGAAGTGGAAGGTGTTCGCGACGATTCGCATCCCCAACGCCTATCCGTACATCCTGAGCGCGCTGAAGGTCACCGCGACCGCGGCGGTGGTGGGCGCCATCGTCGGCGAGTTCGTGGCCTCGCAGCAAGGCCTCGGCTACGTGATCATCACCACCCAGGGCAGCATGAACACCCCGGTGGCGTTCGCGGCGCTGGTGTGGATCTCGGTGGTCGGCCTCGCGGTGTACGGCCTGGTCGTGCTGGCCGCCCGGCGTATCGCGCCGTGGGCTCAAACCGTGGACTGAAAGGAGAGAGCGTCTATGAAGCGCGTGGCCATGTCTCTCGTTCTCCTGACGATGGTGGCATCGGTGGTCGGACTCGAGTTGAGCGCGCCGTCCGCGCAGACCGCGCCGCAGAAGGTGGTGTTCGCCCTGAACTGGTTCCCGGTGGGCGACCACGCGGCGTACTGGGTGGCGCTGGAGAAGGGCTACTACAGGCAGCGCGGGCTCGACGTCGACATGCAGAACTCCAAAGGCTCGGGGGACTCGATCGCCAAGGTCGACACCGGCCGCGCCGACGTCGGCCTGGCTGACAGCGCGGTGGTCATCGCCTCCTCGGCCCGCGGGACCAAGGTGAAGGTCGTCGGCATGGTGTTCGACAAGAGCCCGCTCAACGTGTGGAGCCGCAAGGAGGCGCCGATCACCAAGCCCAAGGACCTCGAGGGCAAGACGGTGGGCGCCCCGCCCGGCGACGGGCAGCGGCAGATGTTCCCGGCTTTCGCGCGCCTCAACAACATCGACCAGACCAAGGTGACGTGGGTGAACGTGGAGCCGGCGGCCAAGGTGCCGGCGCTGGCCGAGAAGCGGGTGGACGCGGTGGCCGACTACACCACCGGCCTGCCCTTCTACGAGAAGGCGGTGGGCAAGGGCAACGCGATCATGCTGCCCTGGGCCGACCACGGGTTCGACATGTACAGCATGTCCATCATCGCGAGCGAGAAGACGATGAAGGAGCGGGCCCCGATGCTCCGCGCGTTCCTGGAGGCCTCGTACCTGGGCTGGCGCGACGTGATGACGGACCCGAAGTCGGCGCTCGAGATCTTCAAGAAGCGGGTGCCCGAGATCGACCTCTCGATCATCGAGCCGAACATGATGATGGGGCTCGAGCTGATGCGCACCGACCGCTACGCCAAGCACGGGATCGGCTGGATGGACGAGAAGAAGATGTGCGACTCGGTCGATCTGGTGAACACCTACATGGGCGTGCCGGCCAAGGTCGAGTGCAAGGCGGTCTACACCAACGAGTTCCTCACCAAGGTGGAGCTGCCGAAGTCCGCCCGCTGATCGCCGCGGCGTGACCGATCTCATCCGCCTCGACCGGGTCGGGATGACCTACCCGACCGCATCCGGCTCGGTCGAGGCGCTGCGGGACATCGACCTCGCGGTGGGCCGCGGCGAGCTGGCGGCCATCGTGGGGCCGTCGGGCTGCGGCAAGTCGACGCTGCTGCGGATCATCGCGGGGCTGCGGGCGCCGAGCCGAGGCCGCGTCGAGGTCGACGGCCGGGCGGTGGAGCGGCCGCTGCGCTCGGTCGGCATGGTGTTCCAGGCCCCGGTGCTGCTGAAGTGGCGCACCATCGAGTCGAACGTGCTGCTGCCCGCCGAGCTGTCCGGGCTGGATCCGCGCGCCTACCGGGCGCGGGCCGCCGAGCTGCTCGCGCTGGTGGGGCTGGCCGACTTCGCGCAGAAGCTGCCGCGCGAGCTATCGGGCGGGATGCAGCAGCGCGCCTCGCTCTGCCGCGCGCTGCTGCTGGACCCGCCGCTGCTGCTGATGGACGAGCCGTTCGGGGCGCTCGACGCGCTGACCCGCGACGAGATGAATCTCGAATTGCTGCGGGTGTGGGGCGAGGGGAGCCGTGAGCGGAAGACCATCGTGTTCGTCACCCACTCGATTCCCGAGGCGCTGTTCCTCGCCGACCGGGTGATCGTGATGACGTCCCGCCCGGGCCGCCTCGGCCGCGTCTTCGACGTGCCGCTGCCGCGACCGCGCACCGTGGCCTCCCGCGCCCATCCCGACTTCGGCCCCCTCGCCCTCGCCATCCACGAATCCCTGCAGGGGTCAGGTCTTACAATGCGACATTTTCCCGACGCGAGCCCCGGCG
Organism: Candidatus Methylomirabilota bacterium; assembly: GCA_035315345.1. Classification (NCBI taxonomy): domain Bacteria; phylum Methylomirabilota (SeqCode); species Candidatus Methylomirabilota bacterium. Next base: position 25,856 of record DATFYA010000188.1, on the reverse strand, counting down.
AGCGCTGAGGCCGCCTACGGCTTGGCGGGGACCTCGCCGCGCCAGGCGCCGGTCTCGCGCCGGCGGGACTCGATGAAGTCCTTGAAGCGCTCGAGGTCGCCGTTCACGCGGCTCGAGACGACGCCGACCGCGTCGCCCACGTTCTCCATCACGCCCTCCGGGTCGTACTCGACCTGCAGCATCACGCGGGTCTTCTGATCGGCGAGGCGGTGGAAGGTGACCACGCCCGCGTTCTTCGCGCCCGACGTGCTCTTCCACGCCACGCGCTCGTCCGGCCGCTGCTCGGTGATCTCGGCGGTCCAGTCCTTCTCCTTGCCGCCGATGGTGGCCTTCCAGCGCAGCCGCCGGTCGTCCAGCTGGGTGACCGCGGTGACGCCCTCCATGAAGCTCGGGAACTCCTCGAACTGGGTCCACTGGTTGTACGCGGTGCGCACCGGCACTTCCACGTCGATGGACTTCTCGATGCTGGCCATGGTCGCTCCTTTCCGTTGCACGGATGCAGCAGGAAAGGGCAAGCGATGTGCCACCGCGCCGCGCGCCGCATTGTCCGTCCTCGCATCGCGTTCAGCGACGCGTGGACGGAACGACACGAAGGTCTTACTGCGTAGATATGTGCCCCGCGGCGGGGTGGGCGCTCTCGGGGCAAAAATGTCGGAATGTAAGACCTGACCCCAGGCAGCCAGGTGTGCAGGATGCCGGTGACGGCCATACGCGCGCAACCTAGCGCGGGCACTGGGCGGTTGACAAGCCGCACCGCCCATCGCAGAGTCTGGGCACCCAACATCCACCCGCTCGCTCCCGGAGGTGCAGGCATGGCGCGTCGAGCGTTCCGGCTACGTTTCCTCATCGCGTGCGCGATGGCGATGGTGCTCCTGATCGCGGTCGGGCCCGCCGCCGCGCAGAAGAAGGGCGGCGTGCTGCGCGTCGGCAATCTCGGCGAGCCGCCCGCACTGGACGCGCACTGGACGACCGCCAGCATCACCGAGACGCTGACCAACCACATCTACGAGGGGCTCTTCAGCCTCGACCGCGACAACAAGCCGATCCCGATGCTCGCGGAGAGCGCCACGGTGAGCAAGGACGGGCTCACCTACACGTTCAAGCTGCGCGCGGGGGTGAAGTTCCACAACGGCAAGGAGATGACCTCCGACGACGTGGTGGCCTCGCTCAATCGCTGGGGCAAGCAGTCCATCTACGGCAAGGCGCTCTACGCCCAGGTCGCCGAGCTGCGCGCGGTGGATCCGTTGACCGTGGAGATGAAGCTCAAGGAGAAGTCGGCCATCGTGCTGATCTCGCTCGCGGTGCCCAACAACTTCGGAGCGATCTACCCCAAGGAGATCGCGGCGAAGTTTCCGCCGGAGGTGAAGGTGACCGAGTACGTGGGCACCGGCCCCTACAAGCTCGCGGAGTGGAAGCCGGACCAGTACATCCGGATGGTCCGCTTCGACGACTACAAGTCGCGCAACGAGAAGCCCAACGGCTACGGCGGCGGCAAGACCGCGTGGCTCGACGAGATCCGCTGGGTGCCGGTGCCCGAGGTGGCCACCCGGGTCGCCCAGGTCGAGACCGGCGAGCTGGACTTCGCGGACGACCTGAACCTCGACTCCTACGACCGCCTGAAGGCCAACCCCAACGCGCATCCGATCATCTCCAAGCCGTACTACTGGCTCGTGGCCGTCTTCAACAAGAAGGAAGGGTTGATGACGAACCAGAAGCTGCGGCAGGCCTGGCAGGCCGCCATCGACATCGAGCCGATCATGAGGAACGTGGCGGGCGGCAAGAAGGAGTTCTACCGGATGGACAGCAGCCTGGCCCCGGTGGAGATCAGCGCCTGGCACACCAAGATCTCCGGCCTGCCCTGGGACGAGCACAACCGGGACAAGGCCAAGAAGCTCCTGCAGGAGTCGGGCTACAAGAAGGAGCCGATCCGGTTCATGACCACCCAGGAGTACAAGTGGATGTACGACTTCGCGCTGCTGAGCAAGCAGCAGCTGGAGGACGTGGGCTTCAACATCGACCTGCAGGTGGTGGACTGGGCGACGCTGGTCAAGCGGCGCAACAACCCCAAGGAGTACGACGTCTTCACCACGGGCATCGGGGCTCTCTACGACCCCACCCACCACATCTACCTGACCCCGAGCTGGCCGGGGTGGACCACCGACGAGGGCATCCTGAAGATCCAGAGCGAGCTGGCGCGCGAGACCGACCCCAAGAAGCGCATGGCCCTGTGGGAGCAGCAGACCCGGCAGTTCTACGAGAAGGTCCCGGTCATCCGCTACGGCGACCTGTTCGGCCTGCGCGCGATCCGCAACACGGTGAAGGGCTTCAACGAGTCCACCGAGCGCATCCGCTTCTACAACGTGTGGCTCGACAAATAGCCACGCCGGAAACAACCTACCGCGTTTGTCCCGCCGCCGCGGCTGATAACCAAGCGGTGGGGGGGCCTGGGGGAGGAGCGGCGCCGCTCCCCCCCAGTTAGATCAGACCAGATCAGATCATGTTCGCGTACCTGATCCGGCGCCTGCTGGCCGTCGTCCCGGTGATGGCGGTGGTGGTGACGGTGGTGTTCCTGCTCATCCACCTCATCCCGGGCGACCCGGTGAGCGTGATGCTGGGGCCCGACGCGACCCCGACCCAGATCGACGCGACCCGGCGCGCGCTCGGGCTCGACCGCCCGATCTACCAGCAGCTGCTGGGCTTCTACGGGCGGGTCCTGCGCGGCGACCTCGGCCAGTCCTACTTCCTGGACCGGCCGGTGGTCACCGCGATCGTCGAGCGCGCCGAGCCGACCCTGATGCTGATGACCTGCGCGCTGCTGGTGGCGGTGCTGATCGGCGTGCCCTCCGGCATCGTGGCCGCGGCCCACCGCGGCTCCATCTGGGACCGCGTGTTGATGATCGGCTCGCTGCTCGGCGTGTGCATTCCCGGGTTCTGGCTCAGCCTGAACTTCATCTACCTCTTCGCGGTGCGCCTGGGCTGGCTGCCCGCCGCCGGCTACGCCTCGCTCTTCACCGATCCGGTGAGCGCGCTGCGCTACATGGTGCTGCCCGCGGTGTCCCTCGGCTTCAACCAGTCGGCGCTCATCGCGCGCATCAGCCGGTCCTGCATGCTGGAGGCCCTGCAGCAGGACTACGTGCGCACCGCGCGGGCCAAGGGCCTGCCTCAGCGCTCGGTGACCTACGTGCACGCGTTCCGCAACGCGCTGGTGCCCGTGGTCACGGTCATCGGGGTGACCACCGCGGTGCTGATCGGCGGCGCGGTCATCACCGAGATCGTGTTCAATATCCCCGGGCTGGGCCGCCTCGTGATCTCGGCGATCCTGCGCCGCGACTACCCGGTGGTGCAGGGGGTGGTGCTGGTGACCGCCGCCACCTACGTGCTCATCAACCTGGTGGTGGATCTGCTCTACGCGTTCATCGACCCGCGCATCCGCTATGACTGAGGCGCTGACCGAGCGGCAGCGCTGGCTGCACCGGCTCGGCCGCAACGGGGCGGTGGTGACCGGAGCGGCCATCCTGGTGGTGCTGGTGGCGGCGGCCCTGTTCGCCGACGTGGTCTCGACCCACAACCCGACGCGCCTGGCTCCCGCGAACCGGCTCCAGCCGCCGAGCGGACAGCATTATCTCGGCACCGACGAGTTCGGGCGCGATGTCTACAGCCTGGTGCTGCACGGCAGCCGCATCTCGCTCCTGGTCGGCCTGACCACCATGCTCCTGACCTCGGCGGGCGGCATCGTGATCGGGCTCACCGCCGGTTACTCCCGCCGCCTCGACGTGCCGGTGATGCGGTGCATGGACGGCCTCATGGCGTTCCCGGCCATCCTGCTCGCCATCGCGCTCATGGCCGCGCGCGGCCCCGGAGTGTGGAACGTGATCCTCGCGCTGTCGGTGGTCTACATGCCGCGCACCGCCATGCTCATCCGCAGCACGGTGCTGAGCCTGCGGGAGCTGGACTACATCCAGGCCGCGCGGGCGCTCGGCCGCCACGACGGCGCGATCGCCCTGCGCCACATCCTGCCGAACTGCATCGGCCCGCTGCTCGTGCAGGGCAGCTTCGTGTTCGCCTACGCGATCCTCGCCGAGGCCATCCTGGGCTTCCTGGGCGTGGGGGTGCCGCCCTACGTGCCGTCGTGGGGCAACGTGATCGCGAGTGGCAAGAACGTGATCCGGGAGGCGTTCTGGGTCAGCCTGTTCCCGGGTCTGGCCTTGACGATCGCCGGGCTGAGCCTCAATCTTCTGGGCGACGGGCTGCGAGACGTGCTGGACCCGAGGCTCCGGGTGCGCTAAGAAGGAGGCGCCGCGACGCGGGGACCCGCGGCCTCGGACGTCACGAACACCAGGATCGGTCAGCTTCTCGACCTCGCCACTCAGCGCGGGCGAGAAGCGTCGAGAGGAAGGAGCCGGTGATGGCAGCGATGGACTCGAGGCAGGTTTCACTCCTGGACGCGGGGCCGCCTTCGCGCACCTTGCTCGGGCGCCCGAGGCGAGGGCTGGTCGCGCGGCCCGCCCCCGGCGGCGCGGTGGAGATCGTCCGGCACGTCAACGGGCCGGTGGAGGTGAAGGTCTCCGGCCTCGTCGACGGCGCCGAGCGCCGCATCCGCCAGTGGCAGGGCGTCGCCGCCTCGCTGTTCCTGATCATGGTGGTGGGCGCCGCGCTGGCCATCGTGGTGGTGGCGCTGCGGTGGGACTACGAGCGCGGCCGCGCCATGCAGGTGCTCCAGACAGATCTACAGATGGCCCGCGCCCGGGAGCGCTGCTGGGAGGCGCTGGCGCGCTTCACGCCGCGCACCGCCGACGACGTGGTGACGCCGGCGAGGCGCGACGGCTGGGTGGCCCGTTGCACCAGCACCGAGCTCGACCGCGTGAACGCCAAGCGATGAACAGGGAGGAGCGCATGCATCAGCCGATGGAGGCGGTTCACGCCGACGAGCGGGAGTGGGAGACCCTGCGGTGGCCGGGGCAGCGGAGCAAGATGCTGTTCCATCCGCGGGCCGAGCGGCCGACCGAGCCCAATGCGGGGCTCGTCCGCTACGAGCCCGGCTCGCACCATCCCTACCACAAGCACGACTTCGCCCAGGTCTGGTACATCCTCGAGGGCGAGTTCCAGATCGGCGAGCAGCGCTACACGCCGGGGACCATGCTGTTCTATCCGGACCCGCACTTCGAGCAGCCGCTCCGCACCGAGACCGGCGGGCTGATGCTGTTCGTGCAGTACCAGGGCCCGACCACCGGCGGCCAGCCGATCTACGACGGGCGGTTCAACATGAAGGCCCGGAAGGCGGTGGCCGAGGAGAACGTGGAGCGGTAGTCCTTCGTTCCCCGGAGCCCGGGGGACGAGAGGCCGGCGTGCAAGAACCCGTACGGTACGCGGCGAGCGGCGAGGTCCACATCGCCTACCGGGTCTTCGGGGCCGGGTCTCGCGACATCGTCCTCATCCCCGGCACGCTCTCCCACGTCGAGCTGCTGTGGGAGGTGCCGAGCAACGAGCACCTCCTCAAGCGCCTCACCACCTTCGCGCGGGTAATCGTCTTCGACAAGCGCGGGCAGGGCCTCTCCGACCGGGTCGCCGAGCAGACGCTCGAGGAGCGCATCGGTGACGTGCGCGCGGTGATGGACGCGGCCGGCTCGGAGCGCGCGACCATCTACGGCTGGTCGGAGGGCGGCCCCATGTGCTTGATGTTCGCGGCCACCTATCCCGAGCGAACGTCCGCGCTGGTGCTCTACGGCACCTTCGCCTCGATGAAGGGCGAGCCGTGGGGCGTGACTCCGGACGTCCTCGATCGGTTTCTCGGTGCGCTCCAGCGCCACTGGGGCGAGGGCGCTCTTCTCCAGCTCAACGCGCCGAGCCGCCGCGACGATCCGGCCTTCGTCGAGCATTTTTCCCGGATCGAGCGCGCCGCCGCCAGCCCCGGGTCCGTCCGTGCCCTGATGCGCGCCAACTACGACATCGACGTGCGGAGCCTCTTGCCCACGCTCCGGGTGCCGACGCTGATCCTGCATCGCGTCGACGATGGGCTCGTTCCGGTCCGGGCGGGCCGCTACCTGGCCGAGCACATCCCGGGAGCCCGGTACGCGGAGATTCCCGGGTCCGACCATCTCGTGCTGGATCTGGAGACGCAGGACGTCATCGCGGATCAGATCGAGGAGTTCATCACGGGGGGACGCCGCCGGCTGGAGGCGGACCGGGTGGTCGCCACCGTGATGTTCACCGATATCGTCGGCTCCACCGAGCGGGCCGCCCAGATCGGAGACCGCCGCTGGCGCGAGCTGCGCGCGGAGTGGCACGAGATGATGCGACGAGAGCTCGCCGCGTTTCGCGGCCGCGAAGTGGACACCGCGGGCGACGGTCTGCTCGCCACCTTCGACGGCCCGGCCCGGGCGATCCGATGCGCGTGCTCGGTTCGCGAGCGGGTCCACGCGCTGGGCCTCCAGGTCCGTACCGGGCTGCACACCGGCGAGTGCGAGCTGGGTGGCGCCGGCGTGGTCGGCATCGCGGTGCACATCGGCGCGCGGGTGGCCGCGCTGGCCGGCCCCGACGAGGTGCTCGTCTCGAGCACGGTGAGAGACCTGGTGGCGGGCTCCGGACTCGAGTTCGTCGATCGCGGCAGTCACGCCCTGAAGGGCGTGCCCGGCGACTGGCGCCTGTTCGTCGTGCCTTGACGGCGGGCGCGACCCATCCCTCACCCTGCCCTCTCCCCTAAAGGGAGAGGGAGAGGGGTTAGAGCGCGGCGACCTCGACCCGGCAGTCGTTGTAGCAGGCGCCGCCGCAGATGTCGGCGTGGTGGGCCGGGGCCAGCGCGGAGACGGTCTGGCCGTTGTTGCTGGTCTTCATCCACGCGCCCTTGAGGCTGCAGCACACGCCCGGCGTGACCTCGGTGGTGATCTTGACCGGCAGGTGCACCTCGCCCAGCTCGTTCCACACCCGCACCATGGTCCCGTCGGTCAGTCCGCGGGCCTTCGCGTCGTCCGGGTGCATCTCGAGCGGCGGCGTGACGTCGCCCGCCTTCAACCCGCCGAAGGTGGACGTGATGCGCTCGTCGGAGGCCGGCGTGATCAGGATCAGAGGGAAGGGCGTCTCGTAGGGCCGGTAGGTCGGCAGTCGGCTGCCGTACTTCTGGTCGAGGTAGTCCGAGACCAGCTCGACCTTGCCGGAAGCGGTCTTCGGGAACACGTTCTTGAAGAGGATGGCCGGCTCGCCCGAGACGGTCATCGCGGTGGCGCGGTCCGTGGGCAGCCGGCTCGGGGCCACCCCGCCGAGTCGCGGATCGGCGCCGTCGACCGCGTCGTCGATCAGCTGGGCGTCGCTCGCGGTGAAGATCGGGTCGGTGAAGCCGAAGCGCGCGGCGAGGCGCCGGAAGATCTCGGTGTTGGGCTGAGACTCGTGCTGCGGGCGGATGACCGGCTCGGCGCGCTGCAGCCAGTGCTGGCCGTAGGCCGCGTAGATGTCGTCGTACTCGAAGTGGCTGGACGCGGGCAGCACCACGTCGGCGTAGGCCATGCTGTCGGTCATCACCACGTCCGCGCCCACCGTGAAGAGATCCTCACGCGCGAGCGCCCGGCGCATCCGGTTCTGGTCGGGATGCACGACCAGCGGGTTGTGGTTGTAGATGAAGACCGCCTTGATGGGCGGCGACAGCGTCGGATCGAGCAGGTGCTTGCCCGCATCCACGATGTTGAGCGTGCGGGTGCCCGGCGGGAGCAGGTCCGGCCGCTGCAGGCGGGCCGGGGTCTTCGGGAACGCGAAGCCGGCCCCGTTGACGAGCCCGCCACCGGGCACCCCGAACTTCCCGGCCAGCGCGGGCAGCGCGAAGATCGCGCGAATGCCGCTGCCGCCGTTCTGGTTGCGCTCGAGCCCGTTGCCGACGCTGATCGACGCCGGCGACAGGGTGTGGTACCACTCCGCGAGCTGGCGGATCTGCGACTCGGGCACCCGGCAGATGCGCGCGGCCTCGGCCACCGGGTAGCGGCGCGCCCCGGCCATGAACTCCTCGACGCCGGCCACGTGCTGCGTGATGAACGCGCGGTCGAAGGCTCCCCGCCGCTCCAGCTCCGCGGCCACCGCCCATGCCAGCACCACGTCGGTGCCGGGCTTGAGCGCGATGTGCAGGTCGCACTGCTCGGCGATCTTGGTGCGTCGCGGATCGACGACCACGGTCTTCGCGCCGTCGCGCCGTGCCGCGTTCCAGATCGGCGTCAGGTGGAGATTCGACCACGTGACGTTGTTGCCCCACGCGATCGCCAGCTTCGAATGGCGCACCTGCTCGGGGGCGATGCCCGGCGCGGTGCCGAAGGTGCCGAGCCAGGCCTGGGTGCGGATGCCCCCGCAGAGGGGCGAGCGGTCGAGCAGCGAGGCGCCGAGCTTGTGGAAGAAGCGCAGGTCCATCGACGCGTAGGCCAGCATGCCGTGCGGGCCCGCGTAGTTCAGCGGCATCACCGCCTCCGGGCCGTGGGCCGCGATCACGCTGGTGACGCGCTCGTGGATGATGTCGAGCGCCTCGTCCCACGACACGCGCGCGAACCGGCCTTCGCCCTTGGCCCCGACGCGCCGGAGCGGAGTCTCGATCCGTCCCGGGCCGTGCACCCAGTCCGGATACGATGCGGCCACCTTGGTGCAGATGACCCCGGCCGTGTAGGGGTTGGCCCGCGAGCCGCGGATCTTCACGATCTTCGCGTTCTCCACGGTGACGGTCAGGCTGCAGGTATCCGGGCAGTCGAGGGGGCACACGCTCGCATGGTCGCTCATGCCCCGCATCCTACGGCAGGACGGCCAGTGTCCGCCAGCCCGCTATGGACGATTTCTCTTTTAATTGGCGGAGTTGGATGACCCAGCCAAGCCGTAAACACGCGGGGTGCCCCGGCCGTCTGATCCGGTGTGCAGGGGCAGCATCCATGGCCCCGGAAAGAGGAGACAACATCATGAAAAAGCTGATCGCGCTGGTCCTGGCCGCCGCGGTCTTTGCCCCCACGCTGGCCTTCGCGGGCGCGTCCACGGACGCGGCCCTGGGCCTCGGCGCCTTTGCCGTGTTCAACCAGATCCTGGGTGGTGTCGGCATCTTCGGTCGCGGCCCGGTGGTCGCGGCGCCGCCGGTCGTGGTCGCCCCGCCGCCTCCCCCGGTGGTCTACGCGCCGGCTCCCGTCGTCGTGGTGCCGCCTCCGCCGCGCTACGTACCGGCGCCGCGCGTCGTCGTGAAGCCGTATCCGGTGTACGTGCCCGCTCCGCGTCGCGCGGTGGTGCGCCAGCCCGCGTTCTGCCCGCCCGGCCACGCCAGGAAGGGCTGGTGCTATCCGGCACCCGCCTGGCGCTACTAGTCGCGCTTCGCTGATTCGCGGCTGACGTCGTCCTGCCTCTCCCCCCGGAGGCCCCGGGGGGAGAGGTGCTACACTCCAGAGGCCATGCCGCCCTCGCGCTCGCTCGAGTCCCGCGAGTGAGACGCGTCTCGCTCCTCCGGCTGATCGCCGCCTTCGCCTGGACCGGCATCTCGAGCCTCGGCGGCGGGCGCAGTGCCTACTTCCACGACGTGCTGGTGCGCCGTCGGGGCTGGATCCGGCACGACGAGTTCGTGGCCGACTTCACGCTGAGCCAGGTGCTGCCCGGCCCCAACTTCAGCAATCTCAGCGTGGTCCTCGGCTACCGGCTGGCCGGCCTGGCCGGCGGCAGCTGGGGCCTGCTCGCCGTCGTGCTGCCGGGCGCGGTCATCCTGTTGGCCCTGGGCGCGCTCTACGTGGGCGGGGCCTTCAGCCCGAGCCTCACGCTGCTGATGCGCAGCCTGAGCGCGGCGGTCGTCGGGCTGGTGGCGGTGACCACGCTGCGGATCGTGCGCGGCTCGCTGCGCGGCGGCCGCGCGTTCCTGGTCGCCGCGCTCACGTTCGCCGCGGTCGGCCCGCTCCGCCTGCCCACCGTCGGCGTCGTGCTCGTCATGGCCGTGGCCAGCCTCTGGCTGCATCGCGCGCCGCGCGCGGCGGTGGCGCCGCCCGAGCCCGAGGCCGGCCGCTGATGGCGGAGCTGGCGCGGCTCACCTGGACGTTCCTGTGGCTGAGCTTTCTGTGCGTCGGCGGCGGCCTCGCGGTCATCCCGGAGATGGAGCGGCAGACCGTCTCGGTGCACCAGTGGCTGACCGCGCGCGAATTCGTCGACGGCTACACGCTGACCCAGCTCACGCCGGGGCCCAACATGCTGGTCGCGGTCTTCGTCGGCTATCGCGCCCACGGGCTGGTGGGCGCCCTGCTCGCCGGTCTCGCCATGTTCCTGCCGACCTCGATCGTGGCCATCGTGGTCTCCCATCACTGGCAGCGGTGGCGCACGCGACCCTGGGCGCTCCTGGTCGAGCGCTCGCTCATCCCGGTGGGCGTGGGGCTGATGGCCGGTGGCGTGTACACGCTGGCGCGCACCGCGGTCCACGACGGCGTCACCGCCGCGCTGGCGCTGGCCACCGCCCTCGCGGTGAGCAGCGACCGCGTTCCGCCGGTGCTGGCGATCCTGGCCGCGGGCGGCATCGGCTGGCTCCTCACCTCGTAGCCCGCTTGCCGCTGGGCGTAGTCTGCCCCCTCTCTCCCCTCAGGGGAGAGGGCAGGGTGAGGGGTAAGATGTTTCCGCCATGGTCACCCCGCTCGAGCACGCGCCGCTGGCTCCGCACTGCACGCTGCGCATCGGCGGCCCCGCGCGCTACCTGATCGAGGCCGCCGACGAGGCCACCGTCGCCGAGGCCGTCGGCTGGGCGGCGGCCCGCGGCGTGCCGGTGCGCGTGCTCGGCGGCGGCTCGAACCTGGTGATCGCCGACGATGGCGTGGACGGCCTCGTGCTCAAGATCGCGCTGCGGGGGATCTCCACGCGCGAGGCGGCCGGCGCGATGGAGGTCACCGCGGCGGCGGGCGAGCCGTGGGATGCGCTGGTGCGTCACACGGTGGAGCGCGGCTGGGCCGGGCTCGAGTGCCTGAGCGGCATTCCCGGACTCGCGGGCGCGACCCCGATCCAGAACGTCGGCGCCTACGGGCAGGAGGTCGCCGACACGCTGAGCGCGGTGCGGGCGCTCGACCGCGAGCGCGGCTCGGTGGTCACGCTCGGGCCGGCCGAGTGCGGCTTCGGCTACCGCGACAGCCGGTTCAAGAGCGGCGCCCCCGGCCGGTTCGTCGTGCTCGCGGTGACCTACCGGCTCGCCCGGGGCGGCGCCCCGAACGTCCGCTACGCCGACATCGCGCGCGATCTCGACAGCCGCGGCCTCGCGCGGCCCTCGCTGGCCGAGGTGCGCGAGACGGTGCTGAGGATCCGCCGATCGAAGTCCATGGTGCTCGAGCCGGGCGATCCGAACGCGCGAAGCTGCGGCTCGTTCTTCCTGAACCCGATCGTGGACGCGTCGGCGCTGTCCGCCATCGACGCGCGCGCGGTCGGCCTCTCGATGCCGCGCTGGCCGCAGCCGGACGGCCGGGTGAAGCTCTCGGCGGCCTGGCTGATCGAGCGCGCCGGCTTCGCCCGGGGCCAGGCCGAGGGCCCGGTCGGCCTCTCGACGCGGCACACCCTCGCCATCGTGTGCCAGGACGGCGCCCGCGCGCGCGACGTGGCCGCCTTCGCGCGCCGCGTCCGCGCCGGAGTGGAGGCGCGCTTCGGCGTGCGGCTGCACCCCGAGCCGATCTTCTGGGGTACCCTCGGCCTCGACTGACCATCGCCTGCGAAGGAGAGCCCATGAAGATCACCGCCGTCCGCGCCACCTGGCTCCGCGCGCCCATTCCCGCCGAGCACGCCCACGTCAGCGACTTCGGCCGCAACGACACCTTCAACATGTGCCTGGTGGAGATCGAGACCGACGCCGGGCTCACCGGCCTGGGCGAGGCGAAGGCCGCGGTGGGCAACCTGGGCCACTACGCGGCGATGGTGACGCTCATCCGCGAGGAGATGGGGCCGGCCCTGATCGGGCGCGATCCGCGCGACGTCACCGCGATCTGGGAGACGCTCTACAACGGCACGCGCGCCCGCTACGCCACGCGCGAGGGGCGCACGTTCCCCACCATCGGCCGCCGCGGGCTCGCGATGAGCGCGATCAGCGGCATCGACATCGCGTGCTGGGATTTGCTGGGGCGCTCGGCCGGCCAGCCGGTCTGGCGACTGCTCGGCGGGCGTTATCGCGACCGGGTGCCCGCCTACGCGAGCGGAGGCTGGGCGCCGGTGGGCGCGATCGGCAAGCAGATGATCCAGTACGTCGAGCGCGGCCACCGCGCGGTGAAGCTGCGGGTGGGACTTCAAGACAAGAGCGTGGACGACTCGGCGGCCCGCGTGCGCGAGGTGCGCGAGACCCTGGGCCCCGAGGTGGGCATCATGGTCGACGCCCACGGAACGTGGAGCGTGCGCGACGCCCAGCGCTTCGCCCGAAAAGTCGAGGACTGCGATCTGGGATGGCTCGAGGAGCCGGTGTCGGCGGAGAACCTGGCGGGGCAGGCCGAGGTGCGCGCGTCCACCGACATCCCGATCGCGGCGGGCGAGAGCGAGCAGACGCGCTTCGCCTTTCGCGACATGATCGCGGCGCGGGCGGTGGACATCTGCCAGCCCGACGTGGCCATCGCGGGCGGCATCACCGAGACGCAGCGCATCGCCGCGCTCGCGGCGGCCCACGATCTGACGGTGGCGCCCCACCTGTGGGGCTCGGCCATCCTCTTCGCGGCGGGCCTGCACCTGGCCATCGCCACGCCGTGCGTGAACCTGCTGGAGTTCTCGCGCGGGCACAACCCGCTGCTGAACGATCTGGTCGAGGAGGCGGTGGCCTTCGAGGACGGCCACGTGCTCGCCCCGACCGGTCCCGGGCTCGGGCTCACCCTCAAGCGGGACTTCGTGGAGCGCGTCGCGGTGCGCTCCTGACCGGCCGAGTCGCGCCGCGACGGCCTCAGCGGGACGCGGCCAGCGCGCTCCGAAGGGCGGTGAGGAAGCGCTCGATCCGGCGGGCGTTGGTGCCGAGGTCGCTCCGGCCCACCCGCGAGACCGACCGGACGTCCACCCGGCTGCCCGCGCCGTCGGGCCTCACCCGCACCACCACGTCGTCGCGGAACCCGAACCAGCGCGTCCGATCCGTCGCCTCGAGCCGTCCCTCGGCGGGCGCGGTCGCCACGACGGCCCAGCCGAGGTCGCGGGCCACCTGCCTGGCGCGCTCCAGCACGACCGCGGGCGGCGCGGCGAAGCGGGCGGGCGCGAGGTCCGGATAGCCGGCCCGCTGCTGGGCGGCCAGCGCGGGGCCCGCGTGGTCCGCGGAGTTCGGCGCGTTCCGGCGCAGCGGCAGCACCGCGACGAACCGGGGCGGGTCGTCGGGATCGGTGGTGATGTCGTGGATCGGCGGCACGCGGCCGGCGCCGCGCAGGTGGCTGACCGGCACCGCCGCGACCGCGACGAGCAGCACCACCGACACCAGCGAGAGCAGCATCGTGCGGCCGGTGCGGTCCAGGCACGCGAGCACGAGGCCGATCAGCACGACCACGATGACGAGCAGCCCGGCGTACAAGGTGAAGCGGAAGATCACGAAGCCGGTCCGGAAGTCCCACCAGTCCCAGCGGCTGCCGAGTCCTGCGAGCAGCAGCGCGAGCGCGCCGAGCACGGTCAGGGCGAGCCCGACGTGGACGACGAGGGAGGCGACGCGGGCGAGTCGACCGCTCACGTGGCTTGACACGTGCGCGCGGCGTGCCTAGAGTCGCGCCCAGACATCACACACCGCGCCGCCAGGAGGGTCTCCATGCTGTACGAGCTCCGCACCTATCATGCCATGCCCGGCCGGCTGCCCGACCTGAACCGGCGCTTCGCCGAGATCACGATGGACTTCTTCAAGAAGCACGACATCCAGGTCGTCGGCTTCTGGACCAACGAGCTCGGCGGCTCGTCGGACCAGCTCATCTACATCCTCGCCTACGACAGTCTCGCGGACCGCGAGAAGAAATGGGGCGGCTTCTTCGCGGACAAGGACCGGCTCGCCAGGTTCGCGGAGACCGAGAAGAACGGCCCGCTGGTGCGCCGGCTCACCGCCCAGATCCTGAGGCCGACCGCCTACTCGCCGATGCAGTAGCGATGCGGCGAAGGGGTCAGGTCTTACATTGCGACATTTTCGCCGCATCAGACGACATCGGCGCGCGCGACGAAATGTCGCAATGTAAGACCTGACCCCACTCTGCGCCCTGCGCGGGGGCTGGTGGCGCCCCGACGACACGCTCGGCGGCCACTGCGAGCTCGAGGGCGCGGGGCTTGAGTAGCCCGCGTCGACCGCCTCAGTCCACGCGGAAGACCACGTCGGGGGTGAGCCCACGGATGCTCGTCTGGCCGGCCAGCGCCATGGACGTGCGCAGCTCGCGCCGCAGGATGTCCATGGTGCAGGCCACCCCGTTCGCGCCGTCGGCGGCGAGCCCCCAGAGCGCGGCGCGACCGATCGCCACCGCGTCGGCGCCCCACGCGACGCCCTTGATCACGTCGGTGCCACGTGCGAAGCCGCCGTCGATGACGACGCTGGCCGCGTCGCCGACCGCGTCGCGCACCGCGGGCAGCGCGTCGATGCTGGCCTGGGTCGCGTCGAGCTGACGGCCGCCGTGGTTCGAGACCCAGATCAGCTCGACGCCGGCCTCGACCGCGCGCTTGGCGTCGCGGACGGTCATGATGCCCTTGAGCCCGATGGGCAGGCGGGTGGTCTTGCGCAGCCAATCCACGTCGGCCCAGGTGAGGCGCGCCGGGTAGTCGGGATCGGGCGGCCGCGGATTCGGAGCCTTGAGCATGGCCTCGCGCGGGGTGAAGCGCGCCGCGATGTCGCGCTCGCGCCGGCTGTACACCTGCACGTCCACCGTGAGGCAGACGCAGAGATAGCCGGCGGCCTCGACGCGGGCCAGCAGGTCGGCGACCCACGCGCGGTCGCCCATGTGATAGAGCTGGAACATCTTGAGCCCGGGACTCGCCGCCGCCACCGCTTCCACCGACCAGCCGGTGGCCCCGCTCAGGAATTGCAGGGTGTCGCCCTTCGCGGCGCCCCGCGCCATCTCCGCGTCGCCTTCGGGATGGAACAGCACGAGGCCGCCCATCGGGGCGATCACCACCGGCCACGACAGCGGCACGCCGAGCAGTGACGTGGTCAGGTCGATCTGGCGGACGTCCACGAGGATGTCCTGGCGGATCGCGAGCCGCCGAAGCGCGCGGCGGTTGCGGCGCAGGGTGGTCTCGGTCTCGGTGCCGCCCGCGCCGAAGTTGTACGACGTGCGCGGCAGGCGCGCCCGGGCGGCGCGGTGGATCTCGGGCAAGGTCACGAAGGGCTCGATCATGGGCGGTACCATACGGCTTCCCCACCGGCAACGCAACGGAGGCGAGGGCGACCGATGCCGTTGAAGCGCGTGCCGTACCGCAGCCTGCGCGTGCTGCTGCGCCGCGAGCTCGTCACCGAGGAGCATCCGCCGACCGCCGCGCTGGTGCGACGGCTCGCGCCGATCAAGACGCGCGGGCGCTTCACCCGCGCCGAGTTCCTGGCGATGTGCCGGTGGAAGAGTCCCCGCGCGCGTCGTCACTACGAGCGGAACACGGCGGCTCGGATCCGTCGGGCCTCCACCGCCGCGCTGGCCGCTCGGAGCGAACGGGAGCGCATCGAGCACCTCACCGCGCTGCTCGGGGTGAGCGTGGCCACCGCGTCCGCGATCTTGACCCTGATCGATCCGCGCCGCTACGGCGTGCTCGACGTCCGCTGCTGGCAGCTGCTGTTCCGCATTCGGTCGGTGGCGGGCAACCCGCGCGGGCGGGCGTTCACGGTCGCGCAGTGGGAGCAGTACCTGAAACGGCTACGCGGGCACGCCCTCGCGCTGGGCGTCTCCGCGCGCACGATCGAGTACACGCTCTTCCACTGCCATCGGAAGCTGCAGCGCGGCCGGCTCTACGACTAGATCCGGTTCGGGTCAGGCGGCGCGCACGACGACGACGGGAACCGTGGAGTCGTGCAGCAGACGCTCGCCGATGCCGCCCCGGCCGAGGCGCGACAGCCATCCGGTGCGACGGGGCGCGGTGACGACGATCAGATCGGCGTCGAACGCCTCCGCCTCGGTGAGGATCTCCTCCCGGGGGTCGCCGAACCGCACGACCATCTCGACGGGAACCGACCCGAGCCGCGCCTCCACACTCTCGAGATAGTCCCGCCCTTCGCCGGTCAGGCGTGCCATCTCCTGGTCGGCGTAGGCCACCACCCGACCGAAGGTGCCCATCCGCTGCGCGGGCACGGGATGGACCTGCAGCAGGCGAACGGTGCCGCCGCTGCTGCGGGCCAGGTCGGCGGCCAGCGCCGCCGCGGCCTCGCTCGACTCACGACCATCGAGAGGTACGAGAATGCGTTTTGCCGTCATGGGTTGATTCCTCCTCATCGGCTCTTTGGACGCCGCGGTGGGGCGAATCGATTCCGGTCTTCTATGTCGGAAAGATGAAGAATCCCTCGAGGCGCCTCCCGCATCTCAAGCACGGAAGGAGAGCGCCATGATCGATGTTCTTGTCGCGACGGGGATCGGGTTGCTGCTGGTGGTGGGACCTCTCGCCTGGCGGGTGCTCCGCGACCGCAGCGAGGCGAAGGCGCTGTCGACGCGCGCCTACGTGCAGTCCCTGGTCGACCGCAAGCTGGGCGGCGAGTCGTTCGTCTCCGTGCAGGTCACGCCGCGCGGGGTCTGGTCGCTGGGCCAGGTCGTGGTGTCCGTGCCGGGCGGCTGGGAGTGGATGCTCGAGGACGTCTGGCCGGTGCTGATGGCCCGCGTCCCGCGCGGGTACGAGCTCGTGGTCCGGCGCGGTGCGGAAGCGCCCGCGCCCGCGAGGCCCCTGCGTCGCGTCGCCTGACCGGCTTGCTGGCCCGGTTCCCCCTCGCGTACCATCCCCGCGAGGGGGAACCCACATGCACGTCGGGATGGCCGCGGTATTCCAGAATCCGAGCAAGGCGCGGAGCGATCGAGACGTCTATCTGAACGAGCTGCGGCTCGCGGAGCTGGCCGAGCCGCTCGGCTACCAGTCGGTCTGGGGCGTCGAGCATCACTTCACCGACTACACGATGTGCCCCGACGTGCTGCAGTTCCTCTCCTACATGGCCGGCCGCACCCGTACCGCCCAGCTCGGCTCCATGGTCGTCGTCCTGCCCTGGCACGATCCGATGCGCGTGGCCGAGGAGGTCGCCATGCTCGACAATCTGTCGGGCGGCCGCCTGATCCTCGGGCTCGGCCGGGGCGCGGGCAAGGTGGAGTTCGACGGCTTCCGCCTCTCGATGGACGAGTCGCGGCCGCGCTTCGTCGAGGCCGCCGAGATGCTGCTGCGTGGGCTCGAGAGCGGCTACTGCGAGTACGACGGCGCCTTCGTCAAGCAGCCGCGAGCGGCCATCCGACCCGCCCCGTTCAAGTCCTTCCGCGGGCGCACCTACGCGGCCGCGGTCTCGCCCGAGTCGGTGCGCATCATGGCCGAGCTGGGCGTGGGCATCCTGATCATCCCGCAGAAGCCGTGGAAGGAAGTGGCGCGGGAGCTGGACGCCTACCGCGAGGTCTACCGCCAGGTCAACCACGCCGACGCGCCACCGCCGGTCTCGGCGGGCTGGACCTTCTGCGACGCGAGCGCCGACCGGGCCGAGGCGATGGCCCGGCGCTACATCGGCGGCTACTACCAGACGGTGCTCGATCACTACCAGTTCCAGGGTGACCACCTCGCCCACACCAAGGGCTACGAGTACTACGGCAAGATGGCGGAGAAGATCCACCAGTACGGTACCGACACCGTCATCGACTACTTCATGAACCTGCAGGTGTGGGGCACGCCCGAGCAGTGTTACGAGAAGATCCTCGACATCCACGCTCGCACCGGCAACAGCCACTACGTGGGCGTGTTCAGCTACGCGGGCATGCCCTACGAGGACGCCGAGCAGAACATGCGGCACTTCGCCCGCGAGGTCATGCCGGCGCTGAAGTCGCACGTGGCCGCCGCCGCGCCGACGGCGACCCCGGCGCCCGAGAAGACGGGCGTCTCGCTCCTCGGCTCCTGACCCCGCGCCCGCCACCGCGCGGCTAGCCGGTCCGGGTGAGAGCTCTGCCGGCGGGCGAGAAAGGTCCAGCTGCGAGGCGGCGCCCGAAGGCCGCACGCGAAGCGTAGTCTCTCTACGTTGAGCGTGCGGCCGAGGGCGCCAACGATGCAGATGGGCCTTTATCGCCCGCCGGCTACGCGGTGGCGCCGCCATCGACCGGGTAGATGCCGCCGGTGATGTAGCGGGCGTCGGCGCTGCAGAGGAACGCCACCAGCGCGGCCACCTCGTCGGGGCTGCCGTAGCGCCGCAGCGGGATGGTGCTCGCCATCCGGTCGTGGAAGCCGGTGGGGTTGGCGGGGCTCGCGGCCTCCTCGAGCGCCCGCACCATTGCGGTCTCGATCGGGCTCGGGCAGACCGCGTTCACGCGGATGCCGTCGCGGGCCAGCTCGAGCGCCCCGGTGCGCGTCAGCCCCACCACCGCGTGCTTGCTCGCGGTGTAGGCGACCAGCGGAACCCGCGAGCCGTGCAGCCCCGCGATCGACGCGGTGTTGACGATCGCGCCGCCGCCGCGGGCCCGCAGCAGCGGCGCCACCGTCTTCATGCCGAGCCAGACGCCCTTGACGTTGACCGCCATCACCCGGTCGAAGACCTCCTCGGGATAGTCCACCAGCCGGCGGACCTCGCCGAGGATGCCCGCGTTGTTGAAGAAGCAGTCGACGCCGCCCAGTCGCTCCGCGACCGTGCTCGCGTAGCGCGCCACCTCATCGGCGCGCGTGACGTCGGCCTGCACGGTGACGCCGCGGCCTCCCGCCTGCTCGGCCGCGGCCAGCGTCTCCCGCAACCCGTCTGCCGAGAGGTCCACGAGGCCGACCTGCGCTCCTTCCGAGGCGAAGCGCACCGCGGCGGCCCGCCCGATGCCGCCGGCCGCGCCGGTGATGAGCGCGACCTTTCCCGCGAAGCGGGCGCCGGGTTTGGAATGCGGGTCGGCCGGAGCGGACATCAGATCGCGGCCACCGCCATGATCTCGACCAGGTACTTCGGGGTGGCCAGGCGCGCCTCGACGGTGGCGCGGGCCGGGGTGTTGGCCGGGTCGATCCACGCGTCCCACGCCGCGTTCATGTCGTTGTAGAGGCCCATGTTGGCCACGTAGATCGTGGCCGAGAGCAGCTTGGACTTGTGGCTGCCGGTCGCGGCCAGGTGCTCGTCGATCTTCTTCAAGATCTGCTCGGTCTGGCCCTTGGCGTCGGCCGAGGGGTCCGAGGCGACGATGCCGGCCAGGTACACCGTGTTGCCGTGCACGACGGCCTGGCTCAGTCGGGGTCCGACGGCGTGTCGCTTGATGGTCATCGCGGTCTCCTTTCGGTTCGGGGGTCGCGGCTTGGCTGAACGCGTCCGAGCGGCGTATGATTCTGGCACAGTTCGGCCGTCGCGTCGGATTTTCTCCGAGCCAGGAAAGGATGAGCCTCGTGCGAATGCTCCGCAGCATCGCGGTCGTCGCCGCGGTCGTGCTCGCGCTGATCGCGTGCGAGCGGGAGGAGAAGGCGGTGCGCGAGGACCTGCCCCTGGCGCGCACCACCAAGGCCCGCACCGACGTGCAGACCATCGCGACCGCGGTCAACACCTACCGGGTCACCTGCGGCGAGCTGCCCGACTCGCTGGAGGCGCTGATCACCAAGACCACGGTGTCCGGCGTCGCGTGCGGGCCGATGCTGGGCTCCATCCCGGCGCCGCCCACCGGCTGGTCCGCCTACGTCTACACGCGGCAGGGCGAGAGCTTCACGGTGACCTCGACCGGCGGCGGGCAAACCGTCACCGCACCCTAGGGTCCGGCCATGATCGAGATGACTCGGCGAGCCCTGGTGGCGGGCGGCGCGGCCGCCCTCGCCGCGGCCCTGCTCCGGCCTCGGCGCGCCGTCGCGCAGCGGACGTCGGCGGGACCGGCGAATCCGCAGCTGATCGACGATCTCGTCGCCGCGAACCGCATCCTCGTGGATCAGGGCGTGCTCGACGGCTACGGGCACGTGAGCGCGCGCCACGATCGCGACCCGAGCCGCTTCATGATGTCGCGCTCGCTCGCCCCGGAGCTGGTGACCGCCGCCGACATCATGGAATACGACCTGGACTCCGAGCCGGTCGATCCGCGCGGCCGGAGCAGCTATCTCGAGCGCTTCATCCACGGCGAGATCTACCGGGGGCGCCCCGACGTGCGGGCCGTCGTGCACGACCACTCGCCCTCGGTGATCCCGTTCGGAGTCACCGGCGCGCCGCTGCGTCCGCTCTACCACATGAGCGCGTTCCTCGCCGCCGGGGTACCGGTGTTCGACATCCGCGCCGCCGCGGGCGGTGACACCGACATGCTGGTGCGCACGCCCGCCCTGGGCCGCGCGCTGGCCCAGGCCCTCGGCCCGCGGCCGGTCGCGCTCATGCGCGGGCACGGCGCGGTGGTGGTGGGCCCGAGCTTGCCCATCGTGGTCTTCCGAAGCATCTACACCGAGATGAACGCGCGCCTGCAGGCGCAGGCGATGGCCCTGGGCGGCCCGGTCACCTACCTGAGCCCGGGCGAGGCGCAGCAGGCGGAGGCGGCGGTGGCCGGCACCGTCGGCCGTCCGTGGGAGCTCTGGAAGCAGAAGGTCAGGAGGAGCCCGTGACCGCACTCCGCGATCTCGACACGCCCGCCGTCACGGTGCACCTCGACGTGATGGAGGACAACATCCGCCGCGTGCAGGCGCATCTCGGCCGGCTGGGCGTCGCCAATCGCCCGCACATCAAGACGCACAAGATCCCCGACATCGGGAAGATGCAGATGGCGGCGGGCGCGGTCGGCATCACCTGTCAGAAGCTCGGCGAGGTCGAGGTATTCGCCGACGCCAAGGTGGCCGACGACGTGCTGCTCACCTACAACATCCTCGGCGCCGCCAAGACCGAGCGGCTGATGGCGCTGGCCCGTCGGGTGCCCCGGCTCGCGGTGGTCTTCGACAACGGCGTCGTCGCGCGCGAGCTGTCCGAGGCGGCGGCGCGGCACCAGGTGGACCTGCCGTTCCTCGTCGAGTGCGATACCGGCTTCCGCCGCACCGGCGTGCAGACGCCGGACGAGGCGCTCGCGCTGGCCCGCGAGGCGATGGCGCGGCCCGGGCTGCGCTTCCAGGGGCTCATGACCTTCCCGAATCGGGACCCGGACACCCGCGAGTTCTTCGAGCGGGCGCTGGCCCTGTTCAAGCAGGCGGGAATCCCCGTCCCGGTGGTGTCGGGCGGCGGCACGCCCGCGCTGGCGACGGTGGACCGCTTTCCCATGCTGACCGAGCACCGCGCGGGCACGTGCGTGTACAACGACGCGATGGTGGTCTCCACCGGCACCGCCACCTGGGAGCAGTGCGCGATGCGCGTGCGCGCCACCGTGGTGAGCCGTCCCACCGACGAGCGGGGCGTGCTCGACGCGGGCAGCAAGGTGCTCACCTCGGATCTCTATCACATGAAGGGCTACGGCCATCTCATGGAGTACCCGGAGGCGCACGTCGCGCATCTCTCCGAGGAGCACGCGGTGGTGGACTTCTCGGCGTGCGCGGAGCGGCCGGCCGTCGGCGAGGTGGTGAGCGTGGTGCCGAACCACTGCTGCGTGGTCACCAACATGGTGGACGAGATCTACGGGGTCCGAGACGGCGCGGTCGAGGTGGTGTGGCCGGTGGTCGCGCGCGGCCGCGTGCGGTGACCGGCGTGCCCCGGACCGGCGCGCACCTGGTGGTCGAAGCTCTCGCGGCGGCCGGCGTCCGCCACGTCTTCTCGCTCTCCGGCAACCAGATCCTGTCGCTGTACGACGCGACGCTCGGTCATGACCTGTCGATCCTGCACACGCGCCACGAGGCGGCGGCAGTGCACATGGCCGATGCGTGGGGCCGGCTCGCCGACGAGCCGGGGGTGGCGCTGGTCACCGCCGGCCCCGGCCACTGCAACGCGGTCTCGGCGCTCTACGGCGCGCTCATGTCGGAATCGCCGGTGGTGCTGCTGAGCGGGCACGCGCCGCTGGCGCAGGTCGGCCGGGGCGGCTTCCAGGAGATGGATCAGGCCGCGGTGGCCGCGCCGGTCACCAAGGCGTCGTGGCGGGCCAAGGATGCGGCCCGGCTCGGAGAGGATATCGCGGCCGCGCTCGATCTGGCGCGAAGCGGCCGCCCCGGCCCGGTGCACGTGAGCCTGCCCGGCGATCTGCTCGAGGCCCGGATCGGCGATGACGTCACCGCCGTGGCCGCGGGGGAGCGCGAGACGCCCATCGCCGCGCCGGTCGAGCGCGTGGAGGAGGTGCTGGGCCTGCTGGCCGCGGCGCACCGCCCGCTCATCCTGCTCGGGCCCGCGATGGCACGTGGCGACCGGCGCGCCGCGGTGGCGCGCCTCGGCGCGGCGACCGGCGTGCCCGCGCTGGCGATGGAGAGCCCGCGGGGCTTCAACGATCCGTGGCTGCACATGGCCTCGCTCGTGATCGGCCGCGCCGACCTCCTCCTGCTCCTGGGCAAGAAGCCGGACTTCGTGGTGCGCTTCGCCCAGCCGCCGGCCTTCGGCGCGGACTGCCGCGTGATCCAGGTGGATCCCGACGCGGCGGCGCTGCGCGCGGGCGCCCTCGGCATCGTGGCGGATCCCGCGCTGGTCGCCGATCAGCTCGCGCGGGCCGCGCGTGGTCGGGGTCTGCGCCATCACGCGTGGGGCGAGGAGGTGATGGTCGCCCGCGCGACCGTCCCCGCCGAGTGGGCGGCCGGGCGGCGGTCGACGCGCTCGCCGATCCATCCCCTGCGGGTCGCCGATGCGCTCCAGCGTCACGTGGACCGCGGCGCGATCCTGGTCGCCGACGGCGGCGAGTTCGGGCAGTGGATCCAGGGCGGGGTGGAGTCCGAGCCGCCGCGGCTCTTCAACGGGCCCGCCGGCGGGATCGGCGGCGCGATCCCGATGGCCGTCGCGACGCGGCTCCGTCATCCCGATCGGCCGGTGATCGCGGCGCTGGGCGACGGCACCTTCGGCTTCCACGCCTTCGAGCTGGACACCGCCCTGCGCTACCGCCTGCCGGTGGTGGCGGTGATCGGCAACGACGCGCGCTGGAACGCCGAGCATCAGCTGCAGATCCGCCACTACGGCGCCGACCGCACGGTGGGCTGCGAGCTCTTGCCGTCGCGCTACGAGCAGATCGCGACCGCCCTGGGCGGACACGGCGAGCGCGTCGAGCGCGCCGGGGACCTCGAGCCCGCGCTCGACCGCGCGCTGGCCTCCGGCCTCCCCGCGGTCGTCAACGTGCTGATCGAAGGCCTCCCCGCCCCCACCTACGGCCCCGCCCCGTCCCACTAGGGGTCAGGTCTTGCATTACGACATTTCGCCAGCGCCCTGCCGGCCACGTGGCAGAAAAATGTCGTAATGCAAGACCTGACCCCGATCAGATGATGGTGCGGCGGCGGGCGGTGGCGCGCTCCCACTTGCGCGCGTAGTCGTCGTCGAAGAGCAGGGCCTCATCGGCCGAGACCGTGATCCAGGCGCCGCTGTCGATCTCGGCCTCGAGCTGGCCGGGCGCCCAGCCCGCGTAGCCCAGCAGGAACCGGTAGCGGCGCGGGCCGCCGCCGCGCCCGATCTCGCCGAGCACCGAGGAGCGCGGCGTGAGCGGCGTCAGCGCGACGTCGGGCGCCACCCGGTCCGTGCCCTCGGTCGCATACTCGCCGGTGTGCAGGAGCCAGCCGCTCGCGGGCTCGACCGGGCCGCCGTAGTGCAGGCGGAGGTTGCCGGTGACGCCGGTCTCGTCCACGCCGAGGCGACGCAGGAGCTCGGCGATCGGCACCTCGCGCAGTGGCCGGTTCACGATGAGTCCCTGCGCCCCGGTCGCGTCGTGCCGGGCCAGATAGACGACGGTGCGCGCGAAGCGGGGATCGCCCAGCTGCTCGGTGGCCACCAGGAGCTGCCCGGCGAGGCTCTTGCGCGACTGCGCGAGTGAAGCGTGCGCGCCGGCCCGCGACGTCATTGCGGCCGCGATCCACGACGACGGGCTCGCCGGCGAGACGGTCATCAGCGCGAGCAGCCACACCGCGCCGCAGAGGAGCAGCGAGGAGCGAAGCATTCCGTGGCACAGTATAGCGAACCATGGCCCTGCCTGCGGGCCTGCGCGCCCTCCGCCACCGCGACTTTCGCCTCTTCTGGTCGGGACAGCTCGTCTCGCTGATCGGCACGTGGATGCAGAGCGTGGGGCAGTCGTGGCTGGTGCTCGAGCTGACCAACTCGCCGTTCCGGCTGGGCCTCATCGGGGCGCTGCAGTTCGGCCCCATCCTGCTGTTCTCCTTCGTGGCCGGCGTGATCAGCGATCGCGTGGTCAAGCGGCGCATGCTGCTCGGCACCCAGACCGCGCTGATGCTCCAGGCCTTCACCCTCTCCGCGCTCGTGTGGAGCGGGCACGTGCAGTTCTGGCACGTGGCGGTGCTCGCCGCGCTCTACGGCTGCGCCACCACGCTCGACATGCCGGCGCGCCAGTCCTACATCGCCCACCTGGTGCCGCGCCCCGACCTGATGAACGCGATCGCGCTCAACTCGGCGGTGTTCAACGGCGCACGGGTGGTGGGCCCGGCCGCGGCCGGGCTCCTGGTCGCGCGGTACGGGACCGCGGCCGCCTTCCTGCTGAACGGGGCCAGCTTCATCGCGGTCCTCGGCGCGCTCGCGGCCATCCGCACCGAGGGCGCGCCGCGCCCGCGCCGCGGCCTCGGCATGGGCGCCGAGATCGCGGAAGGCGTGCGCTACGCGGTCGGCACCTCGCGCATCGCGCTGGTGCTCGGGCTGCTGCTGTCGGTCAGTCTCTTCGTGGTCAACATGAACGTGCTGGTGCCGCTGATCGCGCGCAACGTGCTCCACGAGGGCGCGCACGGCTTCGGTCTGTTGATGGCTTCGCTCGGGGTCGGCGCGGTGATCGGCGCGCTGCTGGTGGCGGTCCTCGCGGTGGGCCGGCCGCCGATCGTCCTGGTGGCCGGCTCGGCCATCGCGGCCGCGGTGCTGCTGTTCGGGCTGTCGTTCGCGCGCCACTTCGGGCTCGCCGCCGCGGTGCTGATGGCCATGGGCTTCGCGCAGATCGTGTTCATGACCAGCTGCAACACCACCGTGCAGATCACGGTGCCGGACGAGCTGCGCGGGCGGATCATGGGCCTCTACGCCCTGGTGTTCGCGGGGATGACCCCGATCGGCTCGCTGTTGATGGGCTGGATCGCCGAGCGATGGGGCGTGGCGGTGGCCTGCATGGTGGGCGGAGTGATGGGCACGCTGCTGATCTCCACGCTGACGCTCGCGTGGCGGCGCCGAGCGGAGCGCGGCGGGCCAACTCCCCCGGGCCTCGATGCGCCGCCCGTGCCATAATCGGTCCCCGCAGCCCATGAGCGCCGATCGCGTCTCGCGCCGCGCCGCCCCCGACGCCGCCGACACCCCGGAGGTCGTCTCCACCGCCGACACTGTGCCGGTCCGCGACACGCACCGCTTCGACGTCGCCGCGCTCGAGCGCTACATGGCCCGGCACGTCGCCGACTTCCGGGGGCCGGTCACGGTCAGCCAGTTCCAGGGCGGCCAGTCCAATCCCACCTACCGGCTGAGCTCGCCGGGCGGCGAGTACGTGCTGCGACGCAAGCCGCCGGGCAAGCTGCTGCCCTCCGCGCACGCGGTGGACCGCGAGTACCGCGTCATCACCGCGCTCGCGAAGACCACCGTCCCGGTGCCGCGGACCTTCGCGCTGTGCGAGGACGACGCGGTGATCGGCACCGCGTTCTTCATCATGGAGTGGGTGCAGGGCCGCGTGATGGCCGATCCGCTCCTGCCCGGCGTGAGCCCGGGCGACCGGGGGCGCATCTACGACTCGATGAACGACGTGCTCACACACCTGCACCAAGTGGACCTC
>DATFYA010000187.1 GCA_035315345.1 Candidatus Methylomirabilota bacterium | reverse complement strand
CACGCTGCGGCCGGGCATCGTGGCCGGCTCGAGCGGCACGACGCCGTCGAGCCGGCCCTGGGAGATGACCATGCCGCCGGAGTGCTGGCCGAGATGGCGCGGCACGTCCTGGATGGCGCTCCACAGCCGGCCGAAGTGCTGGATGCGCGGCTCCGCGGGATCGCAGCCGGCCTCCTGCAGGTGCGCGAGCAGGCTGTCGCCGGGATCCTTGTACTCCCAGTCGCTCACGAGCTGCGACAGGCGCTCGATCATGTCGGGGGGCAGGGCCAGGACCTTGCCGACCTCGCGCGCCGCGCTGCGCCCGCGATAGGTGATGACGTTGGCGGTCATGGCCGCGCCGAGCCGGCCGTAGCGCTCGTACACGTACTGGATCACCCGCTCGCGGCGATCGCCGCTGGGCAGATCCAGATCGATGTCCGGCCACTCCCCGCGCTCCTCGGAGAGGAAGCGCTCGAACAGCAGCTCCATGCCCACCGGGTCCACCGCGGTGAGGCCAAGGGCGTAGCACACCGCGCTGTTCGCCGCGGAGCCGCGCCCCTGCACCAGGATGTGGTGTGCGCGGCAATACTCGACCAGATCCCAGACGATGAGGAAGTAGCCGGCGAGGTCGAGCCGGCCGATCAGGGCCAGCTCGTGGGCGATCTGCCGGCGGGCCTTCTCGGCGAGCGGGCCATCGCGGTAGCGGTCACGGGCCCCGCGCTCGGCCAGCACCCGCAGGAAGCCGATGGGCGTCTGGCCGCGGGGCAGCGGGTAGTCGGGGAAGCGATAGCCCAGGTCCTTCAGGGTGAAGCCGAGGCGCATCGCCAGCTCGCCGGTGTTCGCCACCGCCTCCGGGCAGTCGGCGAAGAGGCGCTCCATGGTCGCGCCGCTCTTCATGAAGTGCTCGCTGTTGCGCGCGAGGAGACGGCCCGCCGCCTCGAGGGTGGTGTGCTCGCGGATGCACGTGAGCACGTCGAGCAGGGGGCGATCGCCGCGCGCGATGAGCCGCGGCTCGTTGGTGGCGAGCGGAGCCACCCGCAGCCGCCGGGCCTCCTCGCGCAGCCATTCGTTGCGCGCTTCCTGCGGACGGCTCAGGTGACGCTGCAGCTCCGCGAAGACGTTGGAGCGGCCGTAGATCGAGACGAGCCGCTCGAGGAGCCGCCGGCCCCCGGCCGCCCCGGCGCGCTCGAGCGCGCGGGCGACCGGGCCGCGCTCGCCGCCGGTGAGGCACACGAGGCCGGGGGCGAACTCGGCCAGCTCGTCGAGGGTGGCCGCGCTCTCGCCCTTCGGCGCCCGCATCTTGACGCGGGTGAGCAGGCGGCAGAGGTTCTGATAGCCCTCGCGGTCTTCCACCAGCAGCGGGAGGCGGCTGCCGTCGTCCAGCGTGATCTCCGCGCCCACCCGCGCGGAGATGCCGAGGCGAGTGCCGGCGCGATAGAGTCGCGGCGCGCCGTAGACGCCGTCGGCGTCGAGCAGGGCGATGGCGGGCTGCTCGAGCGCGGCCGCGCGCTCGGCCAGCGCCTCGGGCAAGGCCGCTGCCTCCAGGAAGCTGAAAGCGCTGCGCGCGTGCAGCTCGACGAACATGCAGCGGTCAATCGTAGATCCCGGCGAGGTGCCAGGCGGAGCCGTCGTTGGCCAGGCGGCACAGCGTGCCGTCGGCCAGCTCCACGTCCCACTCGTCCTGGAGCCACGGCCGCTTGCTCCACCACTCGCCCGAGGAGCGCCACGGGCCGGCACCGGCCACGATGCGTCCGCTGAGCCGGCTCGAGCGCAAGGCCACGGGACGGCCCGAGGTGAGCGTGACCGCGGCCGGAGCCGGCGGACGGAGACGGCGCAGGGCGAGGGCGCCGATACCCCTCACCCTACCCTCTCCCCGGAGGGGAGAGGGAGGAGGCGCGCCCGCGTCCCGGAGGGGAGAGCGAGAAGGCGCGTCGGCGGCCCGGAGGGGAGAGGGAGAAGCCGCGCCCGCGTCCCGGAGGGAAGAGAGAGAGAAAGGAGGAGGAGCATAGGCGCCCAGGCCCACGGCGTCGGGGCGATGGCTGTCGAGCAGCGCCGGAGCGCCTATGCTGTCCGCGCCCACCAGGCCCACCAAACGATTCAGGGTGGCCGCGAGGAGGCGCGGACTGGGGCGGGAGCGATCGGTGAGCGATTCCTGCATCGCCGTGATCCGCGCGGGACGGGCACGAAGCGTGAGGCCCCGGACGATACCGCGGGGCGGACGCGCCTCGAGCGCGAGGCGGAGCAATGCCGCGACGGCGGCGCCATCGGTCATGGGCACCGCGGGAGCGAGCGCGCCCTCGTGGAGGTGGCCGCCGTCGAGGCGGCAGGCCCATTCGAAGCCGTCGGCCGCGAGCCCGCGCTCGCCGAGGCGCGCGCACACTCGCGCGGCCAGCTCGCCCAGGCGCTCGACCGCCGGCGGGAGCGTCTCCATGCCCCACTCGCACTGGACCGATTCCTCGAAGAGCAGCGCCGGCTTCCAGGAGACCAGCGGGCGCGGGTCGTCGCCGCGCACCAACCGCTGCAGCCGCACCCCTTCTCCTCCCAGCCGCTCGAACAGCCCCGCGGTCGGCAGGGCGGCCAGCTCCCCGAGCGTGCGGAGACCCCAGCGGGATAGCCGGGCCGACAGCTCATTCGACAGCTCGAGCAGGGAGAGCGGCGCGACGGCCAGGTAGGCCGCGTCGCCATCCGGATCGACGACGGCGGCGCCGGGCCCCAGGCGTGCGGCGGCCAGGGCCGCGAGCCGGCTCCCCGCGATGCCCACACGTGCCGTCACCCCGGCGGCCGCGGTCATGTCGCGGAGACGTGCGGCGAGCCGGGGCTCGTCACCGAACAGGCCATGCAATCCCGACGCGTCGAGATACACACGCCCGATGCCGCCGTCTTCCACGCGGGGCGAATGGGACAGCGCGACCTGGAGCAGCATGCGGTGAACGGACCCATCGGGCTCGGCATCGGTCGCGGCGAGCAGACAGGCGATGCGGGTCATAGGGTCCAGTCGAGGGCCCAGGTCTGCCCCTCACCTCTCTCACCTCCAGCCCCCTCACCCTCAGCCCCCTCACCCTCAGCCCCCTCACCCTGCCCTCTCCCCAGGGGGGAGAGGGAGGAGGGGTGGAGGCGGGAGCGGGCGATGGAGACCTCGGAGCGAAGCCCACCGAGACGGGTGAGCGGACGCAGTCCCCTCCAGCGGGGAGCCAGACGCCGAGTCGTCACGACCAGCGAGGCGGGGCTGCCCTCGCGATGACGTGCAGTATGGACGACCAATGCCGCGTCGCGGTCTTCCACCGCCCGCTGCAGCCGGATCTGAGCGGCGAAAGGCACGGGCCCGAGGTCGTCGAGGTCGAGGACGATCAGCGAGAAGCCGGGACAACGGGCGAGCAGATCGGCGGCGCTCAGCGCCGTGCGGAGACGGCCTGCACACTTCACCCAGAGCAGCGCGGAGAGATCGACGCCGGCCGTCGCGGCGGAGGCGGGATCGAGCGCATCCATCCCGTCCACGTAGGCCACCTGCCCGCGAGTCGTGATCCGGGCAATGAGGGCCAGGAGCAGGCTGCTGCCGCCGGAGGATCGGGGGCCGACGATCTCGCTGAGCCGACCCGGCGGGAACAGGCCGAGCAGGCCGTCGATCCCTTCACGATCCCACCCTGGCGGAGGTGAGGACTCGATCGGGATAGCCATGCCGCGTTCTCTTTATAGATGTCTCGGGCTGATTACACGTCATTTGTTTAGTATATTGCAACAACAAAATACAGTGGGGCCCTCGGAAGGAGCCCTACCAGATACGGTGCCTGCGGCTACTCCCCCGGGCGTCGCCCGAGCCGGCCGCGCGCCAGGGCCACGTAGACGGCCGCATAGACGAACACGCCGCAGACATACGCCGCCCAGGCCACCACCCAGATCGGGGCGCCCGCGGCGTACCGCGTGAACCCCTCGTAGGCGAAGATGCTGAGGAACACGCCCGACGGTCCCATCAAGAGCGCGGCGATGGTCCGCGGCGTCGTCCCCCGCGTGACCGCCCAGGGCGCCAGCAACAGCCCGGCCTGCGACAGCAGCCCGATCGCCCCGAAGATGGCCAGGCTGATCACGTCCGTGCGCTCCGGCGCCGCCATGCGCCCGAAGCCATACGCCGCGCTGGCAAAGGACGCGGCCAGCAACAGCCCGGTGAGCCACGTGAGCACGAAGAACAGCACGCGGACTCTCATGCGCTCAGCCAAGCCGGGGTATCTCGTGGGCCCGGACATGAGCGGACTCCGGTCTAGCGGCCGGCGAACTTCTCCTCGATGCCGTGCCACCAGTCGAAGCCCACGCGCCGGAAGATGTCCATCGGGGCCAGCACCGGCCCGGGCTGCCAGTCGGTGCCGTGCTCCTTGAGGTAGGCCAGTGACTTCTCCATCGCGGGCACGGCGGCGGCCATGCACACCGCCGGGAAGATCACCATCTTGAACCCCATCCGCTCCAGCTCGGAGACCGGGACCGCGGGCGTCTTGCCGCCGATGACCATGTTGGCGAGCAGCGGGGCCTTGATCTCGCGCGCCACCTGGCGGATCTCGTCCTCGGTCTGGGGCGCCTCGAAGAAGATGACGTCGGCACCGGCGGCCGCGTAGCGGTTGCCGCGGTCGATCGCGTCGTCCAGGCCGGTGACCGCGCGCGCGTCGGTGCGGGCGATGATCACGAAGTCGGGGTCGGTGCGGTACTCGGCGGCCGCGCGGATCTTGTCGCAGAATTCCTCGGTCGGGATCACCTGCTTGCCCGCGATGTGCCCGCACTTCTTCGGCGCCACCTGATCCTCGATGTGCAGCCCGGCCACGCCCGCCTTCTCGTACTCCCGCACCGTGCGCACCACGTTGAGCACGTTGCCGTAACCGGTGTCGGCATCGGCGATCACCGGCAGCGACACGCAGGAGGCGAGGTGCCCGGCGTGATTGGCCATCTCGGTCAGCGTGGCCAGGCCCAGATCGGGCTGCCCGAGATGCGACGCGGCGGTACCCGCGCCGGTCATGTACACCGCCTCGAAGCCGGCCGCCTCGATGAGGCGCGCGGAGAAGCCGTCGTAGGCGCCGGGCGCGACGATGATGCCGGGCGCGTTGAGCATCTGCCGGAGTCGGGTCGTGGTGCGCATTGGTTGAAGCCTTTCCCGGGCGTTCGGCCCGACGGCGGACGATGCGGCGATCATCCGAGGCGACGCGCGCGATTGTGTTCCACGCTCGTCACGGTTGTCAAACGCTGCGACTTCCGGTTACCTGGACGGGCCATGCGTCCTGCGCACTGCCCCGCACCTCTCAAGGGAGGATACTCCATGCCGCGCCTGACCCTCGTTCTCTCCCTCGTCGTCGGTCTCGTCGCGGTATGGGCCACTCCATCGTTCGCCGACGAGGTCCTCTTCCTGAACGGCGACCGCCTCACCGGCAAGATCCAGAGCGCCACCGGCGGCAAGCTGACGATCAAGACGGAAGGCGCCGGCGACGTCACCGTCGATCTCAGCAAGGTGAAGACGTTCTCCACCGACGAGCCGGTGCGGGTGGGCCGGAAGGGCGCCGAGGATGAGCCCCCGGTGACCTCGCGGGTGGCGGCCGGCCCCGACCGTCAGGTCGAGGCGAGCCCGGCGCCGGGAGCGCCGCCGCAGCCCGTGCCCATCACCGACATCGCGGTCATCAATCCCCCGCTGCCCGAGTGGAAGGGCGCGCTGTCCCTGAACGGCTTGCTGACCACCGGCAACTCCCAGACCGAGCAGCTCGGCTTCCTCGCCAACGCCGCGAAGCGCTGGCCTCACGACCGGCTCACCCTGGGCGCGGAATATTCCTACGGGCGGCAGGAGGACCCGGACACCGGCGAGAAGAGCACCACCATCAACTACGCCATGGCCTTGGCGAAGTACGATCATTTCTTCACCAAGAAGTTCTACGGCTACCTCAACTTCAAGGCCGAGCACGACGAGGTCGCGGAGCTCGAGGTACGGCTCGCCCCCGGCGTCGGCGTGGGCTATCAGTGGTACGAGGGGCCCAGGTTCAATCTCTTGACGGAAACCGGTGTGTCGTGGGTCTACGAGAACTTCAAGCACGCCCCGAGCCACGAGTTCGTGGCCGCGCGGCTGGCCTACGCGGTGGACTGGACCCCGATCGATCCGCTGTACCTCTACCACAAGCTCGAGTACCTGCCCGCGTTCGAGGATCCGGGCGGGGACTACCTGCTGAACGCCGACGCCGGCGTGCGCCTGAGCGTGTGGAAGGCCCTGTTCGCCGAGTTCCGCTACGAGCTGCGCTACGACTCGCGGCCCGCTCCGGGACGGGACACGACCGACCAGCGCTTCATCCTCGGCGCGGGCTGGTCCTTCTGAGTCCCGAGACGGAGACGGGTCGGTTGAGCGCGCTCGCGGCCTGGAGTAGACTGCCGCTTGCGCGTCGCGCGCGATCCCTCGCAGCCATCGGGAGCCAGGCCATGCCGTTCGCCCACGTCGGCGAAGTCAAGCTGTTCTACGAGGAGACCGGACAGGGCGTGCCCCTGGTCTTCGTCCACGAGTTCGCGGGCGACTACCAGAGCTGGCACCTGCAGGTGCGCGGCTTCGCCCGGCGCTATCGCACCATCGCCTACAACGCGCGGGGCTATCCGCCGTCGGACGTACCCGACAAGCCCGAGGCGTACTCGCAGCAACAGGCCGCGGACGACATCCTGGGCGTCCTCGATCATCTCCGCATCGACCGCGCCCACATCTGCGGACTCTCGATGGGCGGCTACGCGGTGCTGCACTTCGGCCTGCGGCATCCGGAGCGCGCGCTGTCGCTGACGGTCGCGGGCGCCGGCTACGGCAGCGTGCCCGGCGAGCGCGAGCGGTTCCGCCGCGACGTGGACGAGACCGCGCGGCGCTTCGAGACCGAGGGCATGGCCGGCGTCGCCTCGTTCTACACCAAGGGCCCGACCCGCGTGCAGTTCATGGACAAGGATCCGCGGGGCTGGCAGGAGTTCTACGACCAGTTCGTGGCCCAGTCCGCGCGGGGCCACGCGCTGACCATGCGGGGCGTGCAGATGTCGCGGCCGTCCATCTTCGAGCTGGAAGCCGCGATGGAGCGGCTCGAGGTGCCAACGCTGATCATGACCGGCGACGAGGACGACCCGTGCCTCGAGCCGGCCATCTTCATGAAGCGCAAGATCCGCTCGTCCGGGCTGGTGGTGATCCCGAAGGCCGGCCACACCATCAACCTCGAGGACCCCGACCTCTTCAACCGCGCCCTGCTCGACTTCCTCACCGCGGTGGACGCCGGGCGCTGGCCGCTCCGCAACCCCAGGTCGCAGACTGGCTCGGCGATCATGCCCGCCGATGCGAGCGCCCCGGGAGATTCGCGATGACGCTGCCGCTGGCCCCCTACACCGTGATCGATCTCACTCGCGCCCGCTCGGGCCCCACCTGCGTGCGCCAGCTCGCCGACATGGGCGCGCAGGTCGTCCAGATCTCCGCGCGCGAGGACGTGGAGGGCGACTTCCCGCGGCGCGGCTTCGACTCCCAGAACCTCCACCGCAACAAGCGCTCGCTCACGCTGGACCTGAAGTCGCCGCGCGGGATCCAGATCATCCACAAGCTGGTCAAGAATGCGGATGTCGTCGTGGAGAACTTCCGGCCCGACGTCAAGACGCGGCTCGGCATCGACTACGAGACGCTCTCCCGCATCAACCCGCGGCTGATCTACGGCAGTATCTCGGGCTTCGGCCAGGACGGGCCGTATCGCGATCGTCCCGGCTACGATCAGATCGCCCAGGGCATGGGCGGGCTCATGTCCATCACCGGCCTGCCCGGCCAGGGGCCGGTCCGCGTGGGCATCCCGGTGGCCGATCTGACCGCCGGCATCTTCCTGGCCCAGGGCATCTTGGTGGCGCTGCTCGAGCGCGAGCGCTCCGGGAAGGGTCAGTGGGTGCACACCTCGCTGCTCCAGGCGATGGTCACGATGCTCGACTTCCAGGCCGCCCGCTGGCTGATCGGCAAGGAGATTCCGCCGCAGGCCGGCAACGACCATCCCACCGCGATCCCGACCGGCGTGTTCCGGACCGCCGACGGCCACCTCAACATCGCGGCCTCGGGCCAGCACATGTTCCGGCGCCTGTGCGAGACGCTGGGCACCGAGCCGCTGCTGGACGATCCGCGCTTCCGCACTGCCCCGGATCGATCGAAGAACCGCAAGGCCCTCGCGGGCGAGCTGGAGCGGGCCTTCGGCAAGCGCACGACCCAGGAGTGGGTGGAGCTGCTCAACGCCAAGGGCGTGCCGTCGGGGCCGATCCTCGACGTCCAGCAGGTGTACGACAACGAGCAGATTCGGCATCTGAAGATGGCGGTGCCGGTGGCGCATCCGGCGCTCGGCGAGCTGCACCTGCAGGCGCCGCCGGTCACGCTGTCCCGCACGCCCGGGCGCGTGCGCACGCCGGCGCCCGACACCGGCGAGCACAACGACGAGATCCTGACCGAGCTCGGCTACTCCGCCGCCGATATCGCCTCCCTTCGCCACGACAAAGTCATCTAGCCCATCGGGAGAGCCATGAGAGAGAACGCGCTGAAGAAGATCTGGGGCAGGGGTGAGGCGGTGGTCAACGGCTGGCTGTCCATTCCGAGCGGCTTCTCGGCCGAGGTGATGGCCCACCAGGGGTTCGACTCGCTCACCATCGACATGCAGCACGGCGTGGTGGACTACCAGGTGGCGGTGAGCATGCTGCAGGGCATCTCGACGCTCGGGGTGGTGCCGCTGGCCCGGGTGCCGTGGAACGACCCGGCGCGCCTGATGAAGATCCTCGACGCGGGCGCCTACGGCGTCATCTGTCCGATGATCAACACCCCGCAGGAGGCCGAGGCGATGGTGCGCGCGTGCAAGTATCCGCCCCGCGGCTACCGGAGCTGGGGACCGGTGCGCGCTTCCCTCTATGCGGGGGGCGACTACGGCGATCACGCCAACGTCGAGACCATCGTGATGCCGATGATCGAGACCGCGGAGGCGCTCAAGAACCTCGACGACATCCTGAGCGTCGACGGCGTGGACGCCATCTACGTGGGCCCCTCGGACCTGAGCCTGGCCATGGGGCTGAAGCCCCGGCTCGACCAGACCGACGCCCCGGTGGTGGACGCCCAGAAGAAGATCGCGGCGGCGTGCAAGCGGCACAACGTGGTCGCGGGCATCCACAACGCCACCGCGACCTACGCGCTCAAGATGATCGCCGAGGGCTATCAGTTCGTGACCCTCGCCAGCGACAGCCGGCACATGGCGGCCAAGGCCGCCGAGGAAGTCGGCATCGTGCGCAAGACCGGCACCAAGACCGGGAAGCTGCCGGCCTACTAGTGCCGGCGCGGCTGGACAGCGCGCTGCTCGACCGGGCGCGCGCCCACCTGGCCGCCTTCGAGCGGCGCGCGCTGCCGGACGACGGGCGCCGGCGCGCGGCGGTCGCGGAGGTGCTGTTGCCCGACGAGGAGGGCCGCGCCTGCTTCCTCATCACCCGGCGGGCCGCCACGCTGCGCCGGCATACCGGTCAGTGGGCACTGCCGGGTGG
This sequence comes from Candidatus Methylomirabilota bacterium, assembly GCA_035315345.1. Taxonomy (NCBI): domain Bacteria; phylum Methylomirabilota (SeqCode); species Candidatus Methylomirabilota bacterium. Next base: position 59,607 of record DATFYA010000187.1, on the reverse strand, counting down.
ACGGGTCGACACCGGTGAGACCGCCGAGCGCGCGGCCCTGCGCGAGCTACAGGAGGAGGTCGGCCTGACCCTCGACGAGAGCACCGTGCTCGGGGTGCTCGACGACTACGGCACGCGCTCCGGCTTCATCATCACCCCGGTGGTGGTGTGGGCCGAGCCCGACCACGAGCTGGTGGCCAACCCGCACGAGGTCGCCGGGATCTATCGCGTGCCGCTCGCCGAGCTGGACGGGCCGGACGTGCCGCGGCTCATCAGCATCCCGGAGAGCGATCGGCCGGTGATCCAGCTACCGCTGCTCGGCACGCTCATCCACGCGCCCACCGCGGCGGTGCTCTACCAGATGCGCGAGGTCGTGGTGCACGGGCGGCCCACGCGCGTGGACCATTTCGAACAGCCGGTCTGGGCGTGGCGCTGAGGCGCCGCCTCGAGATCACGGGAGGGACGGGTCATGGCAGTGCTCGACGGACAGGTGGCGATCATGACGGGTGGCGGCACCGGCATCGGCCGCTCGGCGGCCCTGATGCTGGCGGCCGAGGGGGCGCTGGTGGTGGTGTCGGGCCGGCGCAAGGCGCCGATCGAGGCGGTGGCCGGCGAGATCACCGCGGCGGGCGGCCGCGCGGCGGCCCGCGTGTGCGACGTGGCGCGGCCTGCGGAGGCGCGCGCGCTCGCCGCGTGGACGGTGGCCCAGTACGGCCGGGTGGACGTGCTGGTGAACAACGCGGGCCACTCCAGCAAGGCCCGCAACGTGCGCTGGGTGCCCCAGGACGAGTGGGACGCCGTGGTCAACGTGAACCTGACCGGCGTCTACGCGCTCACCCAGGCGGTCCTGCCCAGCATGATCGCGCGCGGCGGCGGGACCATCATCACGGTCAGCTCGCTGGCCGCGCTGAAGCCCGGGCTCATCGGCGGCGCGCCGTACGGGGCGGCCAAGGCCGGCGTCCGCAACCTGATGGGCCACGTGCACACCGTGCTGCGCGAGAAGGGCATCCGCGCCACCACCATCATGCCGGCCGAGGTGGACACGCCGATCCTCGACAACCGGCCGCTGGTGCCCGACGAGACGGCGCGGGCCACCATGATGCAGGCCGAGGACGTGGCCCGCGCCATCCTGCTGTGCGTGACCCTGCCCGCGCGCACCGTGATCGAGGAGATCGTGATGAGCCCCACGATCCTGCGCGATCAATCCGCCGATCTCCGGACCGCCCGCGATCTCGGCGCCACCCCGAACGTCCCCTGATCGGGGGTCAGGACGTCAGCTCCCGGGGTCAGACCCGGAAATGTCGGAATGCAAGACCTGACCCCGATAGTCGCGGTGCCAGAGGTCGAGATATTCGACGGCGTTGCGGAGGATGTCGTCGAGCTCGTCCTGGCTCATCTTCCGCACCGGCTTGGCCGGCACGCCCATGACGAGCCAGCCCGCCGGCACCACCTTGCCCGGCGGCACCAGCGCGCCCGCGCCCACCTGCGCGCCCTCCTCCACGACCGCCCCGGTCAGCACCACCGCGCCGATGCCGATGCGGCAGTTGCTCATGACGGTGCACGCGTGCACGACCGCCCGATGGCCGATCGTCACGTTGTCGCCGACGATGCACGGGAACTCGGGGGTGACGTGGAGCACCGAGTTGTCCTGCACGTTGGAGTTGCGGCCGAGCTTGACGAAGTTGTCCTGGTCGCCGCGGAGCACCGTGAACGGCCACACGCTGGCCCCCGCGTCGATCGTCACGTCGCCGATCACCTGGGCGGCCGGATCCACGTAGGCCTCCGGGTGCACGCGCGGGGTGCGGCCGGGCACGCCGCGGATCATCGCGCTCTCACCGGCCGGTCCACCGCGGCGGACGCTTGTCGAGAAAGGCGCGTACGCCCTCCCGGAAATCGGCGCTGGTGTAGGTGGCGGCGATCAGGTCCTCGTCCTCGGGCAGCGTCCGGCTCGCGGAGAGCCGACGAATCGATTCCTTGGTGACCCACAGCGTGATCGGCGCGTGGTCGGCGATCTGGCGCGCCAGCGTAGCCACCCGCGCCTCGATCCGGTCCGCCGGCACGATCTCCTGCACGTAGCCCGCCGCGTGCGCCTCCTCCGCGGTGAGCAGCCGCGCGGTGAACAGCAATTCCTTCACGCGCGAGGGGCCGAACATGTCGACGAAGCGTGCGTAGGCGGCCATGGACAGGCAGTTGCCGAGGGTGCGGGCGATCGGCGCGCCGAAGCGCGCCTCCGGCGTGGCGATACGGAGATCGCAGCACGTGGTGATGCGGAAGCCGCCGCCCACCGCGAAGCCCTGGACCTGTGCGATCACCGGCTTGCGCACCGCCTCGAGGCGCGCCATGCGTCGGTCGCCGTCGCGCTCGTAGGCGATGCCGTCCTCGGCCCGCTCGAATGCCTGGAACTGGCTGATGTCGGTGCCTGCCACGAACGCCTTGCCCCCGGCGCCCCGCAGCACCAGCACGCGTACCGAATCGTCGCGGTCGACTTCTTCACACGTCTCGTAGAGGCGGTCGTACATGTTCCAGGTGAGCGCGTTGTGCGCCTCGGGACGATTGAACGTGAGCGTCATCACCGGCCCGTCGCGAGTCACCAGGACCTCGTCTTGCCTCGACACCCCTCGCGCCCCCTTGTGCAGAATTTCGGTCGCCGCATCGTAGCACGCCCCCTCGCGGCACCGGCCGAGTCGCCAACATGGGAAATTCCCTTCTGGGCATAGGGGGAGACTTCCCGGCGCAATGATTGCGGGTTGAGCGTAACGCGCCGATTCACCAGGTCTCCAGGGGTGGCCTGCCTCTTGCCATCCATCCTGGTCAAGACGCTTCACAAGTCCGGGTCGAGACGACCCTCAGAGGGAGAGGATATGAAGCGATTTGCGATGACGATCGGGCTCGGCGCCGGTCTTCTGCTGCTGGCCGGTCACGCCGACGCGCAGTGGAGATACACCGACGACCGTGGCGTTACCCGGGTCACCCAGTACAAGATCGACATCCCCACCACGCATCGGGACGCGGCCGAGTGGATCGGCCCGGTGGGCATCGGCAAGCCGGCCCTCAGCGAGGAGCAGATCCGGCAGGCCCGCCGCTGGGAGGCCATCGAGCGCCTCGTCAACGCGGAAGCCGGCCTCATCCGGTACCGCAACATGGTGCCGCCGCCGGCGCCGCGAGATCCGGGCGGCCCGCCTCGCTCCATGGCGACGATGTGCATGGCGGGCGAGCTCCGCGCGATGACGTCGCCCGGCAGCTGGAAGGTCGTGGGCTCCTGCGCCGGCGGCTTCAGCACCGGCTACGGGCAGGACGGCTACGGCTCCTTCGGGGGCATCATGGTCCGGTAAACCGAAGCGAACGGCCGGGCGCGTCTTCGCGTAGCATCGGGCCCCAAGGAAGTTCGATGACGCGTCCGGCCGGCTTGATCCTCGACTACGGCAACGTCCTGAGCCGCCCGCAGGACCAGCGCTGGTTCGATCCGGCGGCGGCCCGCATCGGCACGACGGCGGACACCCTCCGTTCCGCCTACTGGCAGCATCGCCAGACGTACGACGCCGGGCTGCCCGCGCGCGAGTACTGGCAGCGGGTGCTCGCCACAGTCGGCTCCGCCCGCGCCGTCGACGCGCTTGACCTGGCCTGGCTGATCGAGCAGGATGTCGCGTCTTGGCTCGTCCACGACGACGAGGTGTGGGCGCTCGCCGCCGGGTTCCGAGCCCGGGGCGGCCGCACCGCATTCCTGTCCAACAGCGGGCCCGAGGTCATGGCAAAGCTGCGGAGCGAGCGACCGATCGATCGCCTCTTCGACGCAGTGGTCATCTCCTGCGAGGTCGGCCTGTCCAAGCCGGACCCGCGGATCTATCGCCACTGCCTCGCGCGCCTCGGCCTCGAGCCGCCCCAGGCGCTCTTCGTCGACGACCGCGCCGACAACATCGAGGGCGCTGCCCGCATCGGCCTCCGCACGCTGCAGTTCGACGGCCCCGACGCCCTGGCGCGCCTGCGGTCGCTGGTCGGGTAAACCGCGCGGCCGACCGATGGCGTCCTACTTGTCCGCCGCCCTGAGCGCGCGGGCCGCCGCCTCGATCGCCTCGACGATGAAGTGATAGCCGGTGCAGCGGCACAGGTGCCCGGCCAGCATCTCGCGGATCTCCTCCGGCGAGGGGTCGGGGCGCTCGCGGAGAAACGCGCAGGCGCTCATGACGATGCCGGGCGTGCAGTAGCCGCACTGCAGTCCGTGCTTGGCCCAGAACGCCTCCTGGATGGGATGGAGGCCCTCGGCGGGCGCCACGCCCTCGATGGTCGTGATGCGCCGCGAGTCGGCCTGCACCGCGAGCATGAGGCACGAGCGCACCGGCTCGTCGTCGAGCAGCACCGTGCAGGCCCCGCACACGCCGTGCTCGCAGCCGACGTGAGTGCCGGTCAGCTCGAGGTCCTCTCTCAGGAAGTCGGCCAGGGTGGTGCGCGGCTCGACGGCGCGCTCGTGCTCCTGGCCGTTCACGGTCAACCGGATCGTCCGGCTCATGCGCCGCTCCCGCACCGCGCCAGGGCGGCCGCGAGGGTGCGCTCGGCCAGCGTCGCGGCCACCCGCCGCCGGTAGGCCGCGGTGGCATGGATGTCGTCGTCCGGCGACAGCGCGGCCGCCGCCGCCCGCGCGGCCTCACCGAGCCGGGTCGGCGTGGGCTCGTGGCCTTCCAGGATCCGCTCGGCGGCCACGCCCCGCATCGGGGTGCCACCGGCCCCGAAGAAGGCCAGGCGCGCGCGCGTGACCGGCCCGCCGGCCGCGCGGGCCAGAACCGCGACGGCGCCGACCAGCGCGAAGTCGCCGTGCCGCCGCGACACTTCCGCGAACCCCCAGCCCGCCCCCGCCGGCGGCAAGGCGAAGCGCACCGCGGTGGCCACCTCGTCGGCGCCCAGTGAGGTGGTCAACGGAGCCCGGTAGAGCCGATCGGCCGCGAGGGTGCGCTCGCCCCGGGGCCCGCGCGCGACCACGACGCCCTCCAGGCAGAGCAGCAGCGCGGGCAGCTCCGACGCGGGATCGGCATGGACCACGTTGCCGACCACGGTGCCGCGATTGCGGATCGGCGGATGGGCGACGTGGCGCAGCACCTCGGCGAAGAGATCGGAGCGCGACGCGGCCCAGCGCTCGAGACGGCGCTGCCGCACGAGCGCGCCGATCTCGAGCGTGCCCGACGACTCGCGCAGGCCGTCGAGGCCCGCGATGTGGTTGATGTCGACGAGCAGCGTCGGCCGCGCCAGCCGGAGCGCGAGCATCGGGATCAGGCTCTGTCCTCCGGCGAGGACCTTGGCGTCCCCGCCCTCGCCGGCCAGCGCGCCCACCGCGTCGTCCAGGGTGACCGGCGCCACGTACTCGAATGGTGCGGCCTTCATGCCGGCTTCGCCCCGGCGCGCTCCAGCAGCCCGAGCACGACCGACGGGCCCAGCGGCGTGCGCGTCACCCGCACGCCCCAGGGCGACAGCGCGTCCTCCACCGCGTTGGCGATGGCGGCCGGCGGCGAGATGGCGCCGCCCTCGCCGATGCCCTTGATGCCGAGCGGATTGCGGGGCGACGGGTACTCGAGGTGGACCGTCTCGATGGCGGGCACTTCCATCGCGGTCGGCACCAGGTAGTCCATGAACGTGCCGGTGAGGAGCTGGGCCTGCTCGTCGTAGACCATCTCCTCGAGCAGCCCGCCGCCGATGCCCTGGGCGACGCCCCCGTGGATCTGGCCCTCGACGATCACCGGATTGATGAGCTTGCCGCAGTCGTGGGCGACCAGGTAACGGAGGAGCTTCACCGCGCCGGTGCCCGGATCCACGTCCACCACCGCCACGTGGACCGCGTTCGTGTAGGTCACGGTGGGCTGATGGTGATAGACCGTCGCCTCGAAATCGGGCGAGGCCACACCGGGCTTCGCGAAGGTCGGGATCGCGGCCCGGATCACCCCGGCCAGTGGCGTGGCCGATCCCGGCGCCCCGCGCACCGAGACCACACCGTCGGCGACCTCGATGTCGGCGGGCGCGGCCTCGAGCAGGGCGGCCGCCGCGGTGACGATCTTCTCGCGCACGCGGCCCGACGCCTCGTGGATCGAGCTGCCCGCGTTCACCGCGCTGCGCGAGGCAAACGTGCCCACCCCGAACGGAATGGCCGCGGTGTCGCCGCCCACCACGGTCACCCACTCGAGCGGGATGCCCAGCGCGTCCGCCGCGATCTGCGCGAACGAGGTCTCGTGGCCCTGGCCCTGGCTGCACGCGCCGGTGGCCACGGTGGCATGACCCGAGGCGTCGAGCTTCACGGTCGCGCCCTCGTAGGGCCCGATCGCGGTGCCCTCCACGTAGCCGGAGAGACCGATGCCGCGGTAGATGCCCCGCTCGCGGAGCCGGGCCTGCTCGGCACGCAGGGCCTCGTAGCCGACCGCACGAAGCGCGTCCTCGAGCGAGGCCTTGCAGTCGCCGCTGTCGTACACGAGCGGATTGCCGTCGCGGTACGGGATGTTCAGCTCGTAGGGCATGTCGGCCTGGGCAAGGTAGTTGCGCCGGCGCAGCTCGGCCGGGTCCAGGCGCAGCTCGCGGGCCAGGCAGTCCACGATGCGGTCCATCGCGAAGACGGTCTCGGGACGGCCCGCGCCCCGATACGGCGCGTTGGGCGTCTTGGTGGTCACGATCCCGCGGCACTCCACGTCCAGATTGGGGACGCGATGCGGGCCGAGCAGATGGGCGACCGTGTTGTACGGCAGCACGATGCCCCAGGAGTTGTAGGCCCCCAGATCGACCCAGATGCGGTCGCGCACCGCCAGCATGGTGCCGTCACGGCGGGCCGCGATCTCGATGTCGTGCACCTGCGCGCGCGCGTGCGCCGAGCCCATCATGTGCTCGCGCCGATCCTCGGTCCACTTCACCGGCCGGCGTGACGCGATCGCCGCGGCGGGGATGAGCAGGTCCTCCGGATAGCCGTTGGCCTTGGTGCCGAAGCCGCCCCCGACGTCGGGGGCGATGACGCGAACGCGGCTCGGCGGCAGCCCGAGCGCGGCCACCAGACCCTGCTGGACGAAGTGCACGACCTGGGTGCCGTTCCAGGTGGTGAGGCTGCCGTCGCGCTGATCCCATTGCGCGACCACCCCGCGCGTCTCGATGGGCATGCCCACGTAGCGCGGGATGACGAAGCGCTCCCGCACCCGGGCATCGGCCTGGCGCAGCGCCGCCTCGACGTCGCCGAAGCCGGTCTTGAATGAGAGCGCCACGTTGTCGCCCCACTCGGGATAGAGCACGGGCGCCCCGGGCTCGCCGGCCGTGATCACGTCGGCCAGCACCGGGAGCGGCTCGTAGTCCACCTCCACCCGCTCGCAGCCGTCCTCGGCGACCGCGCGGCTCGACGCCAGCACCATGGCCACGATCTCGCCCACGTGCCGCACCTCGTCCCGGCACATGGCGAGCTGACCGACCTGTCTCATCGTCACCTGCACGCGCGCGGCCAGGCCCGGGGGGATCGCGCCGAAGAGCGGCAGCGGCTTCATCCAGCGCTCCAGGTCCGCGAACGTGAACACGTGGGCGACGCCGGGCAGCCGTCGGGCCGCCTCGGGGCGGATCGCGGTGATGCGGGCGTGCGCGTACGGGCTGCGCACGAAGGCGGCGTGGAGCATGCCGGGCAGCTTGATGTCGTCCACGTAGCGGCCTTCGCCGCGCAGGTAGCGCGGGTCTTCCTTGCGCTTGACCGATGCACCAAAATACTTTGCGCCCATCAACCGTGACCCCTGTTCAGCTGCGGGGGCCCAGACATGGCCCCCGCACTCCCCCAATCGGCGGACATTCGTTCGTGGTTCATGCGGGTTCGTTCGTTCGTGTCGTCAGCCGCCGAGGTAGGCGTGCTTGACGCGGTCGTTGTGCATGAGGTCGCGGGCCGGGCCCTCCAGGGTGATGCGGCCGGTCTCCATGACGTAGGCGCGGCCGGCCAGCTGCAGGGCCATGTAGGCATTCTGCTCCACCATCAGCACGGTCGTCCCCTCCCGCTGGATGCCCGAAATGATCTGGAACACGGACTCGGTGACGGTCGGCGCCAGTCCCAGCGACGGCTCGTCGAACAGGATGAGGCGCGGGCGCGCCATGAGGCAGCGGCCGATCGCCAGCATCTGCTGCTCGCCGCCGGACAGCGTCCCGGCCGGCTGCCGGCGCCGCTCGGCCAGGATCGGAAAGTGCGCGAACACCCGCTCCCGATCGCGGGCGACGTCCGCGGCATCGGTGCGCACGTAGGCGCCCATCTGGAGGTTCTCGTCCACCGTCATGTACGGAAAGACCCGGCGGCCCTCCGGGCAATGCGCGATGCCCCGGCGCAGGATCTCCTGCGGCGCCAGGCGCTGGATCTCGCGCCCATCGAACACGATGCGCCCGGCCGCGGCCCGCACCAGGCCGGAGATGGCCTTGAGCGTGGTCGTCTTCCCCGCCCCGTTGGCCCCGATGAGGCACACGAACTCGGCGGCGCTCACGGTGAGGCTGACGCCGTCCAGCGCGCGGGTGCGTCCGTAGCGTACGCCGACATCCTCAAGCGTGAGCATGGGCCCCCGATCCGAGGTACGCGCGGATGACCTCCGGGTCGCGCTGGACCGCCGCCGGGCCGCCATCCGCGATGAGCCGTCCGTAGTTCAGCACGAGCACGCGATCCGAGATGCCCATGACCAGCCGCATGTCGTGCTCGACCAGGAACACCGTGATCCCCTGCTCCCGGATCTTCGCGATGAGCGCGGCCACCGACTGCTTCTCGGACGCGGTCATGCCCGAGGCCGGCTCGTCCAGCAGGAGGAGCCGCGGCCGGGCCGCCAGCGCGACCGCGAGCTCCAAGCGACGCTGATCGCCGTAGGACAGGGCCGGCGCCGTCTCGTGGCGGCGCGCCCCGAGACCCACGAAGTCGATCACCCGGTCGGCCTCCTCGCCGAGCCGGCGCTCCTCGTCGCGCACCCGCCTGCGGGTGGTGAGCGCGGCGACCACGCCCACGCGTCCTTGCAGGTGCAGGCCGATCAGCACGTTCTCGCGCACCGTGAGGGCCGGGAACAGGCTCGTCTTCTGGAACGTGCGCACGAGCCCGCGGGCGGCGATGCGATGCGGGCGCCACCCGGTGATCGGCTGGCCGTCGTGGCTCACCACGCCCTGGGTCGGACGCTGGAAGCCGGTGATGACGTTGAACGCGGTGGTCTTGCCGGCGCCATTGGGGCCGATGAGGCTCGTGACGGTGCCCGCGGCCACCGTGAAGCTCACCCCGGCGAGCGCGGCCACGCCGCCGAAGCGCACGGTGAGATCCCGGGCCTCGAGGGTGGTCACGAGGTCCTCCCGCGGAGCCGGGCCCCCCGCAGCGTCGGCACGATGCCCGCCGGCATGCAGAAGAGCACCACGAGCAGCAGCACACCGTAGAGCAGCATCTGCCACTGCCACGAGGTGGCGGCCCGGAGCGCCTCCGGCAGCACCGTGAAGAGGACCGCGCCGACCACCGGCCCGGCCAGCGTCCCCTTTCCCCCGGCGACCACCATGATGACCATGGTCACCGTATAGGTGAACAGGAACACCTCGGGGCTCACGAAGCGCGTGTAGTGGGCGTAGAGGCCGCCCGCGAAGCCGGCCATCCCCGCGCTGATGAGCGCGGCGAGCACCAGATAGTGGGTGGCGTCGATGCCCACCGAGGCGGCCAGCGTCTCGTTCTCTCGCAGGGCCACCAGCGCCCGGCCGACGCGCGACCGGATGAGGGCCAGACACACCAGGTAGGCGAGGGCCACCCCGGCGAGCACGAGGTAGTAGTAGGCGGCTTTCGTCCGCAGCGAGAGCGCGGGCAAGCCGGGCAGCGCGATCTCCACCGGCGGCACGCCCGGGATGCCGAGCGGACCGTTGGTCAGATCCATCCAGTTGACGCTGACCAGCGAGACGCAGCCGGCGAACGAGATCGTGAGCAGCACGAAGTACGCGCCGCGCAGCTTCAGCGCGAGGCGGCCGATCACGTAGCCGGCGATCGCCGGCAGCACCGCGGAGGCGAGGAGCCCGATCCACGGCGACCATTCGAGCTTCACGGTGAGCAGGCCGGTCGCGTAGGCTCCGATGCCGAAGAAGGCGGCGTGGCCGAGGGAGAGTTGCCCGGTGTAGCCCAGGAGCAGGTTCAGGCTCAGGGCGAGCACCGCGAAGATGCCGGCCATGATCAGCGTGTGCAGCTGGTACGGATTCCACACCCAGAGCGGCGCCGTCGCGATCACGGCCAGCCCGAGCAGCAGGCCGACCCGGGTCATCCCACGCGCTCCGCGCGGGCGAACAGGCCGGAGGGGCGCAGCAGCAGCACCGCCACGATCATGAGGAAGCCGACCGCGTCGCGGTAGCCGGAGGACACGTAGCCGGCCCCCAGCTCCTCGGCCACCCCGAGCACGAGCCCGCCGAGCGCGGCGCCCGCGAAATTACCGAGGCCGCCCAGGATCACCACCGAGAAGGCCTTGAGCGAAGCCAGATCGCCCATCGAGGGATAGAGCAGGAACACCGGCCCGAGCAGCGCGCCCGCGGCCGCGGCCAGTCCGGCGCCGAAGGCGAAGGTGATGGTGTGGATGCGCTCGATGCTCACCCCCATCAGCGCGGCGGTCTCGTGGTCCTGGAAGGTGGCCCGCATGGCGCGGCCGAGCTTGGTGCGCGCCAGCAGCAGGTGCGCGCCCAGGATGAGCAGACCCGAGATCACGAACACGAAGACGCGCAGCGGGGCCACCGACACCGCGCCCAGCACCAGCGGCTGCGTGGAAAACGGGGTCGGGACGCTCTTGGCCACCCCGCCCCAGCCCAGCAGCTCGGCGTTCTGCATGGCGATCCACACCGCGATCATCACCAGCATCACCGTGTCGATGGACTGCCCGCGCATCGGCCGCAGCAAGCACCGCTCGCAGATCGCCCCGGCGAGCGCGCCCACCACGATCGCGACGGGAATGGCCAGGAAGAAATTCACCGAGCTCAGGGTGAGGGCCGCGAATGCGGCGTACGCTCCCAGCGTGTAGAACTCACCGTGGGCGAAGTTCACCACGTTCATCAACCCGAAGACCAGGGTGAGCCCGATCCCGAGCAGGCTGTAGGTGGCGCCCAGCAGCAGCCCGTTCAGCAGGTGCTGGAGAAGCTGGTCCAAGCGCCCGCGGTCGCCGGTCTCGCTACTTCTTCGCCGCGAACGCGGGCAGCGCGATCTTGCCGTCCTTCACCTGGACGATGAAGATGCTCGGCTTGCTCTGGCCGCTCTCCTTGCCCGCCGGCCCGTCCTTCTCGAACTTGATGGGCCCGTTGAGCCCCATCACGTTGACGTTCCAGAGCGCGGCCTGCACCGCCTTCGGCTCCGCCTTGCCCGCGATCCGGATGCCCTCCACCGCGGTGAGCACGCCGTCGTGGCCGCGGAAGCCCTCGGTCAAGCCCTCGAAGGGATGGCCGCGCTTGGCCCACTCGTCGACGAACGCCTTGGCGAGCTTGCCGTCCGGCATCGCCTCCGGGAACCAGGGCAGGAAGAAGAGGATGTGGTAGCTGCCCTCCGCGGCGGCGCCCGCCTGCTTGATCAGCTGGCTCGGGGAGGAGCTGCCGCCGGTGGTGATGACCTTGCGGGTCAGCCGCTGCTCCTGCGCCTGCTTCAGCACGAGCGTGATCTGCTCGACGCTGGTGGTGAGGAACAGCGTGTCGGCCGAGCCCGCCTTCACCTTGGTGATCTGCGCGTTCATGTCCGTCGCGGCCTGGTCCATGTACTCGACCGCGCCCACCGAGGCGCCCGACCGCTTCAGGAGATCGCCGAACGCGCCGACCGAGCCGCGGCCCCAGTCGGTGTTGACCGCGAGGAAGTCGGCCTGCTTGATGCCGAAGTCCTTGAGATACTTCTCGAGGCCGAGCGCCTCCATCTCGCTGGGCGGGCTGATGCGGAAGATCCACGGGTTGCCGCGCTTGGTGATGGTCGCGGCGCTCGAGGTCTCCACCACCATCGGCACGCCGTACTCCTCGAGCTTCGGCATCGCGGCCAGCGTCATCGAGCTGCCCCACGCGCCCATGATGACCGGCACCTTGTCGCGCACGATCAGCTTCTCGGCCGCGGTGGCCGCTTCCTTCGGGTCGGACTTGTTGTCCTCGATCAGGAGGTCGATCTTGCGCCCGAGCACGCCGCCCTTGGCGTTGATCCAGTCCCGCGCGATCTCGGCGCCCATGCGCACGTAGTTGCCGGAGGCGGCCACCGGGCCGGACAGCGGCTCGATCACGCCGATCTTCACCGCGTCCTGCGCGTGCGCGGACGGCGTCCACATCGCCAGCGCGGACGCCAGCGCGAGGGAAAGGGCTCGGATTGCTCGCTTCATGTCTGGACCTCCTATGACGGGCACCGGTCTGAGTTCACCACCGCCGTGCCGCGGTGATTTCCGCGCCCTTATCCTACATTTCATGTCACGTGTCAAATGAAAACCCGGTTGACATCGCTCACCGGCGCGCCAAGAATACGGCTCCATGACCCCGGTGAGAGCGAGCGCCCCGCGCGCGTCGATCGCGCGGTTGCGGCACGAGAGCCTCGGCGAGCGGGTCTACCGCACCGTGCGCGAACTCATCCTGAGTCAGGTCTTCCCGCCCGGCTCCAAGCTGAACGTCGAGCAGATCTGCCGCGACCTGGGCGTGAGCCGCACCCCCGTCTGGGACACCATGCGTCGCCTCGAGAGCGAGGGCCTGGTGAACACGGTGCCGCGCCACGGCGTCTTCGTCCTCAACTACGGCGCGGACCAGATCCGCGATCTGTTCATGGTGCGCGGGGCGCTGGAAGCGCTCGCGGTGCGCCAGGCCGCCCGCCATCTGGACGGCGACTCGCGCGCCGCCCTCGAGGCCGCGATGGCCGAGATGGAGCGCGCGGCGGCCGCCGGCGAGATGGAGGGCTACTCGCGCGCCGCCATCGACTTCCACGACTGCGTCCTGCGCGCCGCCCGCAATCAGGCCCTCACCCGGCTCCTCGAGAACGTCTACGCGCAGATCCTGGTGCTCCGTCTCCGGTCGCTCTACCTGCCCGAGCGGGTCGAGTCGAGCGTGGCCGAGCACCACGCCCTCTTCGAGGCGGTGCGGTCGGGTGACGCCGAGGGCGGCGAGCGGCTGGCCCGCGCTCACGCCGATCACGTGCTGCAAGACGCGCTCGAGTTCACCCGGCGCGCCGAGCGGTAGCCGGCTCTCGATGCTCACCACCGTGCCGGTGATCGACCTGACCGCGTTCGGGGAGGGTGCGCCGGAAAAGCGCGCGGCGGTGGCGCGCGCGATCGACACCGCCTGCACCGACATCGGCTTCTTCACGATCGTCGGCCACCGCGTGCCGGACCGCCTCGTGGCCCGCATGCTCGAGACATCGCGCGCCTTCTTCGACCTGCCCGTCCCGCCCAAGCAGGCGGTGGCGCGCCCGGCGCCCGAGCAGAGCCGCGGCTACATCGCGCTGGGCGACGAGAACCTCTCCTACAGCCGCGGTGACGCCACCGCCGCCGATCTCACCAACGACCGCTGGATCTCGACCATGCACCGCGTGGTGAACCCTCCCCGCGAGACGGCACGAGGCAACCGGCGCCTCTCGATCCCCTCCTTTTTCCAGCCGAACTACGACGCGGTGATCGAGTGTCTGCCCGGCTGCTGCGGTCCCGACAACCCGCCGCGCTACGAGCCGCTCACCTCCGGCCGGCACCGACTCACCAAGTTCCTGCGGGGCGTCGGGGTGGCGACACCGACCGCGCGAGGCTAGCGACCATGGATCCGAAGACCGGCACGCAGTGGAACCGTTACCGCGAGGCCCTGCCCTCCATCGCCGCCGCGGTGGGACGCACGCCGCTGGTGCGGCTCAACCGCGTCACCCGCGACGTCGCGCCGGCGATCTACGTGAAGGTCGAGTGGTACGGCGCGACGGGCAGCCTCAAGGACCGGATCTATCTGCACATGTTCGAGCGGGCGGAGGCCCGCGGCGATCTGAAGCCGGGCGTGCGCGTGCTGGAGTGCTCGACCGGCAACGCGGGCATCGCCTGCTCCTGGGTCTCGGCGGTCAAGGGCTATCCGTGCACGATCGTGATGCCGGAGGGCATGAGCGACGAGCGCAAGAAGATCATGCGCGCCTACGGCGCCGAGCTCGTCTTCACGCCGGGCGGCGAGAGCGACGTGGATCTCTCACTGGAGCGTCTGCGGCAGATTCGCGACTCCGAGCCCGGCCGGTACTGGGTGCCCGGGCAGTTCGACAACCCGGACAACGTCGAGGCCCACATCCTCAGCACCGGCCCCGAGATCTGGGAGCAGTCGGGGGGCCGCATCGGCGCCTTCGTGGACTCGCAGGGCTCGGGCGGCCTCCTGACCGGCGTCGGCCGCTATCTGCGCAGCCGCGACCCCGAGGTCAAGCTCTACGCGGTGGAACCCGCGGAGTGCGCATTGCTCTCCCGGCGCGCGTGGGGTCATCACGGCATCGAGGGCATCGGGGACGGGTTCGTGCCGCGCAACCTCGACGTGTCCTTGCTGACCGGGATCATCACCACCACCACGGACGAGAGCGTGGACATCGCGCGACGGCTGGCCCGCGAGGAAGGCATCTTCTGCGGCATCTCGAGCGGCTGCAACGTGGCCGCCGCGTTGAAGCTGGCGCGCCGTCATCCCGGCCTGCCCTCGGTGCTGACCGTCATCAACGACACTGGCCAGCGGTACTTCACCACTCCGCTGTGCGGCGAGACCAAGCACGTCGAGATCCCCGAGCGCGAGCATCCCCTGGACGCCCACACCGTCCAGCAGCTGGACCGCTATCAGAAGACGTGGGAGATCCTCGCGTGACCATCGCCCCCCGCGAGTACGATTTCTACGCCGCGCGGCGACGGATCGAGGACAAGGCCAAGTCGGCCGGCCCGAAGCTCGGCCCCCTCGAGGACGCGGTGGCGCTGGTCAAGGACGGCGACCATCTCGCCATCGGCGGCTGCCTCTACTCACGCACCCCGCTGGCGCTGGTGTGGGCCCTGCTGCGCCGCCGGCCCCGGCGGCTCGCCTTCTCCCGCAACCTCATGTGCTACGAGGGCGAGTGGGGCGTGGTCGCGGGCGCGGTGGACAAGCTGGTCACCTCTTGGATGGGCATCGGGCTCCCGTGGGGCCTCTCGCGCATCCAGCGCGAGTATGTGGAGTCCGGGCGCATCGCGTTCGAGGAATGGAGCCACCTGGGCCTGGGTCTCCGCTATCGAGCCGCCGCCATGGGCGTGCCGTTCCTGCCGTCGCTCACCATGCTGGGCTCGGATCTGATGGGGGTGGGCGGCTCGAAAACGGTGGAATGCCCGTACACCGGCCGCACGCTGCACGCGGTGCCCGCCCTGTTCCCTGACGTCGCCCTGCTGCATGTGCAGCGCGCCGACCGGCTCGGGAACTGCCAGATCGACGGCTACCCGCACATGGACGCCGACATCGCCCGCGCCGCGTCGACCGTCCTGGTGACCGCCGAGGAGATCGTCTCGGAGGACGAGATCCGCCTGCATCCGGATCGCACCGTGATCCCGGGCTTCATGGTGGACGCGCTCGCCCACGTGCCCTACGGCTCCTACCCGCACGAGTGCTACGGCGCCTACGACGCCGAGCCCGACCACTTCACCTCCTACGTCGAGAGCATCCAGCAGCGCGGCGCCGCCGGCGTGGCCGACTACCTGGAGCGCTACGTGTATGCGCCCCGCGGTCACGCCGACTATCTGGCCCTTTTCGGCGAGGTCCGCATGGCCGACGCGGCCGCGCGCGCCCGGATGCTCACCACATGAGCGTCACCGCCAACGAGCTGCTCGCCGTGATGGGGGCCCGCGAGCTGCGCGACAACTCCACCGTGTTCACCGGAGTCGGCGCGCCGATGATGGCCTCCGTGCTGGCCCAGCGCACCCACGCCCCCGGCCTCACCATGATGGTGGAGGGCGGCGTGATCGGGCCGATGTGGAAGCCGGGCGAGCTGCCGATCTCGACCAACGAGATGCGCGCGGCCTACCGCGCCCAGATGCTGCCCGGCATCAGCGACGCGTTCCTGCTCGCCCAGCGCGGCTTCTTCGACGTGGGCTTCATCGGCGGCGCTCAGATCGATCGGCACGGCAACCTCAACACCAGCGCGATCGGCGGCTACGCGCGCCCCAAGGTGCGGCTGCCCGGGAGCGGCGGCGCCAACGACATCATCTCGCTCTGTCGCGAAGTGATGATCCTCACCGTGCACGAGAAGCGCCGGTTCACCGAGCGGGTGGACTTCGTCACGAGCCCGGGCTACCTGGACGGCGGCGATGCCCGCGCCCGCCACGGCCTCCTGTTCGGCGGCGTCTCGCGGCTGATCACCACCCTCGGGATCTTCGGCTTCGAGGCGAAGAGCCGCCGCGTGCAGTTGCTTGCCCTGCACCCGGGCGTCAGTCTGGAGCAGGTGCGCGACAACACCGGATTCGACGTCCTCGTGAGCCCCGACCTCACCACCACCAAGCCCCCCACCGACCAGGAGCTCTCCATCCTCCGCATGCTCGACCCCAACCGCCAATTCATCGGATGAACTCACCCCCCACGATTGTCCGCCGACGGGGGGAGTGCGGACGGCCAGGTGGGCCTATGGGCGCAAGAACGATTGTCCGCCGACGGGAGGAGTGCGGACGGCCCGGTGGGCCTATGGGCGCAAGAACGATTGTCCGCCGACGGGAGGAGTGCGGACGGCCAAGTGGGCCTATGGGCGCAAGAACGATTGTCCGCCGACGGGGGGAGTGCGGGGGCCATTTCGGGGCCCCCGCAGCTGAAGAGCCTGAACAACCAAACGGTCGACCGCCAGGAACGCCCTGAAAGGACCGCACCCGATGACCGACTTCGGTCTGGCGATTCGCAACTTCGTGGGACCCGGCGAGGTGCCCGATATCCAGGCCCTCTACGCCTACTCGGAGCGCGCCGAAGCGCTCGGCTTCGAGTCGCTCTGGGCCTGGGACCACGTGCTGCTCGGCGTGGAGCCCTCGTTTCCCATCGTGGACTCGATCACGATGCTGGGCGCCGTCGCCGCCCGTACCCGGAAGATCAAGCTCGGCACCGGCGTGCTGGTGCTGCCGCTGCGGAACCCGGTAGTGGCGGCCAAGGCCCTGGGCAGCCTCGACGTGATCTCGGGGGGCCGGCTGATCCTCGGGGTGGCCGCGGGCTGGTACGCGCGCGAATTCGACGCGGTCGGCGTGCCCTTCAAGCAGCGCGGGCGGCAGTTCGAGCGCAACCTCGACATCCTGACGCGGCTCTGGACCCAGGATCGCGTGACCCTGAAGGTGGACGAGTTCAACCTGCGCGAGGCGGTCATGGTGCCGCGCACCGCGCAGCGCCCTCGCCCGCCCGTGCTGGTCGGCGGCTACGTGGACGCGGTGCTACGGCGGGCCGGCACCGTGGGTGACGGCTGGCTCACCTACTTCTACACCCCGGAGAGCTTCGCCACGTCGTGGGAGAAGGTGAAGGGCTTCGCGCGCGAGGCCGGACGGGATCCGGCCCGGCTGACCGCCACCAACCAGCTCGCGATCTACGTGGGCCGATCTCGAGAAGACACCACCGCCGACATGCGGAAGTGGCTCTCCACGGAGTGGGACACCGCGGCCTGGAGCGAATCCACCATCGATCACGCGATCCACGGCTCGGTGGCGGACTGCATCGAGCAGCTGCGCGCCCACGTGCGGACCGGCGTGCATCGGATTATCCTGATCCCGTACCGGTATCAGCCGGAGCAGGTCGAGCGAATCGCCAAGGAGGTCTTGCCCAAGCTATGAGCCAGCCCGTCCACATCGACATCAACTGCGACATGGGAGAGAGCTACGGCCGCTGGACCCTCGGTCACGACGAGGAGGTGATGCCCAACATCACCTCGGCCAACATCGCCTGCGGCTTCCACGGCGGTGACCCGCACGTCATGCGCCGGACCGTGGAGCTGGCCATCCAGCACGGCGTCGCGGTGGGGGCGCACCCGGGGTTGCCCGATCTGATGGGCTTCGGACGGCGCCGCATGGACGTGTCCCCCGCCGAGCTGAAGGACATCCACCGCTACCAGGTCGGCGCCCTCGCCGCCTTCGCGCAGGCCGCGGGCACCCGCATCCAGCACGTGAAGCCGCACGGCATCCAGTACCACATGTTCGAAGAAAATCTGCCATTGGGACGGGCGAGCGCCGAGCAGGTGCTCGAGCTGGACCCCGAGATCATCCTGATGACGATGGCCATGACCAAGTACGACGCGGAGGCGCGGAAGGTGACGGGCGTGCGCATCGCCGCCGAGGGCTTCGCCGACCGCGTCTATGCCGACGACGGCCAGCTGGTCACCCGCAAGCTCGGCAAGGACGCGCTGATCACCGATCCGGCCAAGGCAGCCGACCAGGCCGTGCGCATGGCCATGGAGGGCAAGGTCCGCACCATCACCGGCAAGGTGATCGACGCGAACGTCGCGACGATCTGCATCCACGGCGACAGCCCCGGCTCGGACAAGATCGTCGCGGCGGTGCGGGAGGGCCTGGTCAAGGCCGGCGCGATCGTCAAGCCGTTGCGGGACTGGCTGCCCCGCTAGCCGCAGTTCCTGCGGGCGAGCCCGGAGGCGTCCTAAATCGGTACACTGTCTGGCGTTCCTCGTCACCTGCCTCCGGGCGACCCGGAACGTGCTGCTTCGTAAGTCACGGTAGCCGCAGACGTTTCCAACCGTTCTTCGCCTGGCACCGAGTTTGCCCTAGCAAGGACCGGCATTAGCCATGGCGGACTTTGCGGACGGCAGCAGCGTGAAGGGCGCGAGGCCCGGTGGAAGCCGGCCCGGCGAGATGAAGTCGGGCGCAGGTCACCACCGGCACCGCATCGCGGGACTTCACGGTGCCCGAGGAGGGCTCCGGGAGCGTCATACCCTGGAGTCCCCGCACGAGTACCCCGGTCAGCTCGCCCGAGCCCATCGCCTCCCGCATCACCAACGCGGCCACGGCCGATGAGCCAGACGGGTTCCGCCGGAATCGCCACAGGGGAGGAACGAGCCATGACGACGACGCTCCGGTTGCTGGTCGGCTCCGGGTATCGACGCGAGCCGAGCGCGATGCCCTCGGATTCGCAGATCGCGCACGCCCTGTACGACGCGCAGAGCACGCCCGCCGTGCCGGCGCGGAAGAGCCTCGACGAGATTCTTTTCCTGGCGCAGCAGAGCTCCGGCTGGACCCAGGTCTTCAAGCAGCTGAAGTCGGAAGGCCTGATCGAGGAGCAGACGCTGGGCCACGTGGTCGCGCGGTGGACCAACCGCACGCTGCGTCCGCGGCGCGCCGGCATGGCCCACGTCGCCGTCGAGCAGGTCGGAGTCTCCGCCTAGCCTGATTCTCCCCGCTACCGCGCGGCCAGGATCGACTCCAGCCGCGCGGTAGCGCGCTCCCAGTCGAACTGAGTCCTCACGAAGTCCTGCCCCTCCCGCGCCACTCGCCGTCGTAGCTCCGCATCCTCCAGCAGCCGGCTCAGCCCCCGGGTCAGGGCGTCCAGATCCCGCCGGGGCGCCACCAGCGCGGTCCGGCCGTCGATGGCGTAGTCGCGGGAGCCGCCGTTGTCGTAGGTGCAGAGGGCCGCCCCGCACGCCATCGCCTCCATGGAGGGCATGCCCAGCCCCTCGTCCCACGACGGACAGAGATAGATCGGGCATCGGCTGTAGAGCCAGGCCAGGCGGTCCTGCGGCAGGTTCTCGTGGAACTCCGCGAAGGGCAGCGGCGACTTCGGGCGCTTGACGCCGAAGCCCACGAGCATCGCGCGCGGGTGGCGCGTGCGCACCCGCGCAAAGGCCTCGATGCCCTCCGCCACTCCCTTCCACGGATACTCGTGGAACAGCATCAGCACTCGCAGCGCGCGATCGTCGTCCACCGGGACCGGGTGGAAGAGCGTCGGGTCCACCGGGGTCACGATCACCGCCGCCGGCGAGTCGAAGCGCTCGGCCATCGCATCGGCCAGCCAGGTTGAGATCACGAGCTTCCGCAACGGGCTCCGATAGGTCGCATCCACCCGTTCTGCGTCACCGTGATAGAGACTCTCGAGGTGCTGGATGAAGTAGAACTTGCGGCCCGCCGAATCGGACGCGGCCGCCACCGCGTCGACCGACTGCCACGCGGTGGCCACGACCGCGTCGCCGTCGGGGATGCGCGCGGGACTCCACTCGGGCACCCATCGCACCCGGGCCCGCAGGTCCGGCATCCAGTCGGGCCCCCGCGGGCGGCGATTGCGCCACCCCGCGGTGAGCGTACCCCCCGCCGGCACGACCAGCGTGACCTCGTGGCCCCGCTGCGCCAGACGATCGGCGTGGATGAGGATCGCCCGGACGCCGCCCGCGACGCGCAGGTGCGGGCACAGGAACGTGACCTTCATCTCGGCCGGGTCATATCGCCATGGACACCTGACCGGTGCGACGGTAGGCGGCGGGGTCCAGCACCACGTCGATGACGTACACCTCGTCCGAATCGAGGGCGCGCTCGAGCGCGGGCCTCAGCTGGCGCGGCTCGGTCACGTGAATGCCCTTGCCGCCGAGCGCCTCGACCATCCGATCGTAGCGCGTGAAGGGCAGCGAGGTCGCCACCGCGCGCTCGGCGCCGAAGAACGACAGCTGCGGGTTGCGGATCTGCCCCCACCCGCCATCGTTGCCGATCACCACTGTCATCGGCAGGCCGAACCGCACCGCGGTCTCGATCTCCATACCGTTGAGCCCGAAGGCGCCGTCGCCCGCGATCAGCAGCACGCGCTGCTCCGGACGCAGCAGCTTCGCCGCGATCGCGAAGGACGGGCCGACCCCCAGGCAGCCGAAGGGGCCGGGATCGAGCCATTGGCCGGGTCGAGAGAGCGACACGATCTTGGCGGCGCAGCCGACCACGTCACCGCCGTCCCCGACGACGGCGGTGCGCGCGTCCACCATCGCCGCGATCTCGTGAGCCAGGCGGTAGTGGCTGATCGGCACGTCGTCGGACTGCCGCTCGACCATCAGCCGCGCCTGCGCGTCGGCCTCCTTCGTCCGCACCGCCTGCCGCCACGGCTCGAGCCGGGTGGCGAGGTCGCGCGGCAGGGCGTCGGCGAGCGCGCGCACCGTGAGCCCGATGTGGCTCGTGAGCCCCACGGCGAGCGGCCGGTTGCGGCCCAGCTCCGCGGGATCGCAATCCACCATCGCCACCTGCGCCGTCTCCGCGAAGGACGGGGGCCGCCCGTAGCCGAGCCGGAAGTCGAGCGGAGTGCCGAGTACCAGCACGACGTCGGCCTGGCCCAGCGCGAAGCCGCGCGCCTGCGCGAAGGCGAGCGGGTGATCGTGCGGCAGGCAGCCCCGGCCCGCGCCGTTCATGAACACGGGCACCCCGGCCTCCTCGGCCAGCGCCTGCAGCTCCTTGGCCGCGTCGTCCCAGTAGACGCCGCCGCCGGCCATCACCACCGGCCGCTCCGCGCGGCCGAGCAGGCTCGCCAGCTGCTGCACCGACTCGGGGTCGGGCGCGCTCGGCCGACGATGGGCGTAGGCGGTCGGGATCGGAGCGAGGCGGTCCTCGACCACGGTCATGAGGAGGTCGACGGGGATCTCGACGAACACGGGGCCCGGTCGACCGGTGAGCGCGTGGCGGATGGCGGTGGTGAGCACCTCCGGGATCTGGCGCGTCTCGGATACCGTCCACGACCCCTTGGTGATCGGCCGCAGCAGGTCCACCTGCTCGACTTCCTGCAACGAGCCCAGCCCGCGCAGCCCGAGTGGCGCGGCGCCACCGATGAGCAGGACCGGGCTCCGCGCCGACTGCGCGTTGGCGATGCCGGTGACCGCGTCGGTGACGCCGGGGCCCGCGGTCACCAGCGCCACCCCGATATTGCGAGTGAGCCGGGCGTAGGCGTCCGCGGCGTGGGTGCAGGCCTGCTCGTGCCGCATGTCCACGATCTGCACGCCCTCGGTGAGGCAGCCGTCGTAGATCGGCAGGATGTGGCCGCCGCAGAGCGTGAAGACGTGACCGACGCCGGCCTGGCGCAGGGTACGCGCGACCAGGTGCCCGCCGTTGAGCTCAGCCATGCGCGGCGGCCGGGATGTGCACGACCTCCAGCTTCAGCCGATCCGGATCCTCGAAGAACACCGCGTAGTAGCCGGGGCGATACTCCGGAAACTCGCGCGGGGTCTGATAGAGCGAGGGCAGCCGGTGCGGCGCCATGAACTCGTCGCGGAACCGGTCCACGTCCTCTCGCTGCGGGACGCGGAGGGCCAGATGGTTGAGTCCGGCGCGCTTCCGGTGGAACCCGTGGCCGACGTGCGCGGGATCGGCTCCCATCACCCAGATGTCGGCGCCGCTCCCGGCCGAGAAGCCGGCCACCGTGTCGGTCTGGTAGACCGGGCGGTATTCGAGGTACCCGAGCAGATCGCGGTAGAACGGCAGCGAGACCTTCGGATCGCGCACGTTGATCAGCAGGTGGTAGACCTGCGCCTTCACCAGAACTTCTCCCACTTCACGCTCTTCCGGTCCATCCCCTTCTTCACGAGCACGTCGCGCACGCGGTTGATGGTCTCGCCGCCGCCGCAGGCGTAGACGACCAGGTGATCCACGCCGAACACGAGCCGCTCGACCGCCTCGGCCGGCTCGCCCTTCTCGCCCCGCCAGGTGGCGGGCGGCTCGCGCAGCACCGGCAGATAGGAGAACGCCGGGTAGCGTCGCGCGAGCGACCGGAAGTCGGCGTCGTAGACGAGCCAGCCCGGGTTTCGGGCCCAGTAGATGAGCGCGGTGGGGCGGCCGTGGCCGGTCTCGTACAGGTGCGTGAGCATGGAGCGGATCGGCACGATGCCGATCTCCTCGGCCACGAACACGACGCGCCGGGGATCGGCGCGATTGAACACGAAGCCGCCGGTCGGCCCCTTGAACGAGACCGCCGCGCCGGGCTCGAGCGCCCGCACCCACTGCGAGCCGATGCCGCCGGGGGCCACGTCGATCGCGAGCGTCAGGGCGCCCTTGCGGGTGGGCGACGACACCATGCTCCAGGCGCGAACGATCTTGGGCCCGAAGGGCACCGAGATCCACTGCCCGGCCTCGAACGTGAAGTCGGCGGGCTCGATGATCTCGAGGTCCACCTCGATGATCTCGGGCGTGAGCGCGCGCACCGCGGTGACCTCGGACCGGCATTCGCGCGGCTTCATCCGGGCCTCCGCCCGGCACGGAGAGCCGGGTGCTGCGCTCCGCTCATGCGCCCTTCTGGACGCGCGGGATGACCTCGCCCGCGATCATCTCCAGCTGGGCGCGCTCGTCGGCGGGATCCCCGATGGGGTTCATCACGAAGTAGTGGCAACCGGCCTGCGCGAAGCGGCCGATCTGCTCGGCACACTGATCGGGCGTGCCGATCACTCCGTACTTGCGGGCCAGCGGCCCGAAGTCCTGCGCGTAGCGGCTCGAGAGCGTGCGTACCCAGCTGCGCTCCGCCGTCTCGTAGTCGCGCCCGACGGTCACGAAGGTGAGATGGGCGGTGACGAAGCCATCGAGCCCACGGCCCGCCGCCTCGGCGGCCCGACGGATCTTCCCCAGGCTCTGGGCGTAGCGCTCCGGCTGGACCACGTACGAGATCCAGCCGTCCCCCTGGCGCCCCGCGCGGGCCAGGGCCGCGTCGGACCGCCCGCCGATCCAGATGGGCGGGCCCGGCTTCTGCAGAGGCTTCGGGTCGATGCTGACGTTCTCGAACCGGGTGAAGCGTCCGCGGAACGAGGCGGGAGTGTCGCGCCACAGCGTCCGCACCACGTCGATGCCCTCGCTGACCCGCGCCCCCCGCTCGTTGTGCGGGACACCGCACGCCTCGAACTCCTTCGGGTTCTCGCCGCCGACCCCGACCCCGAAGATCAGCCGACCACCGCACAGCGTGTCGAGCGTGGAGGTGATCTTGGCCACTACGGTCGGCTGGCGAAGCGCGAGCAGGTAGACGCCGCTCCCCAGCCGGATGCGCGTGGTGATGCCGGCGTAGGCGGCGAGCAGCGTGAGCGATTCGTAGAGCGGGTTGTGGAAGGACACGTGATCGCCCGTCCAGAGCGAGTCCAGGCCGAGGGCCTCGCAGCGCTGGGCCAGGGCGAACTGCTCCTCGGGCGGGTGCATCGACAGGAACGCGCCGAACCCGAGCGGACCGGCCGAGCCCATGGCTATCGCGGGAAGGCGTCCTTCACGCCGCCGTCCACCGTGATCGTGCAGCCGGTGGTCTTGGCCGAGCGATCGGAGGCCAGGAACAGCACCGCCTCCGCGACGTCCTCGGGCAGGATCGGCCGGGCGAGGATATTGCGCTTGCGATAGAAGTCCTCGAGCTCGTCGACGGTGATGCCCTGCGCGCGCGCCCGCTCCCGCCGCACGTCGTCCGACCACAGCTTGGAGTCGCGAAAGACCGCGTCGGGGTTGACGATGTTCGAGCGGATGCCGTGTGGCCCGCCCTCCAGGGAGAGCACCTTGGCCAGCTGCGCCTCGGCCGCCTTCGACGCCGAGTACGCGGAGAAATCCTTGCCCGGCGACATCACGTTCTTGGTGGCCACGAACACGAACGCGCCCCCGAGGCCCTGCGTTTTCAGAATGCGCATGCCCTCCCGCGCGACCAGGAAGTGGCCGGTGGCGTTCACCGCGAACGAACGCTCCCAGTCGGCCAGCTCCATGCGGTCGACCGGCGCGGAATGCGCGGTCCCCGCGTTGGAGACCACGATATCCACGCCACCGTAGGCCAGCACCGCCTCCTCGAAGGCGGCGCGCACCGACGCCTCGCCCGTCACGTCCATGCCGAGACCGAGGGCGCGGCCGGCACCGTTGGCGCTCACGATCTCCTCGGCCACCTTGCGCGCGCCCGCCGCGTCGAGATCGGCCACCACCACGTGCCCGCCCTCGGCGGCCAGCCGCTGGGCCACCGCGCGGCCGATGCCGCTGGCTCCGCCGGTGACCAGGGCGATGCGCCGCGCCAGCTCCTTCTCGGGCGGTGCCAGCGAGAGCTTGTACAGCTCGAGCGGCCAGTACTCGACGTCGAAGGCCTCGCGCGCGGAGAGCGACACGTAGTGGCCGAACGAGGTGGCCGCCCCCAGGACCGAGATGGTGTGGTGGTAGATGTCGTCCACGATCCCCGCGGTGCGGCGGTCCTTGCCGGCCGCGAAGAGCCCGAGACCGCCCACCACGATCACGCGCGGAAACGGATCCGCCAGGGTCGCGCCCTGGTCGTTGTGCGACTCGAAGTACCGGGTGTAGTCGGCCACGAAGCGCTCGACCGCCGCGGTCACGCCCGTCCGCACCGAGTCCGGATCGGCGGGATCGTCCACCGGCGCGAAGCACGGCAGCCGCTTGGTGAAGATCGTATGATCCGGCGTGGCCGGCCCGATGCGGCAGAGCGCGTCGGCCTCGCGCGAGGCCGCGAACTCCAGCACCTCGGGCGAGTCGTCGAAGAACAGCACCTGACGCCGGCTCCGCCCGACGAGGCCGCGCAGGTGCGGCGCGACGGTCAACGCCACGCGCCGTCGTGTCTCGACGGGCGGACCGGTCAATGAGGCTCCGCCGAAGCGCGTGCGGCCGCGGGCGCGATGGGCGATCGCCTCCTCGGCGCGGCTGATCAGCTCGATGGTGGCCAGGTACGCTTCCTTCACCGAGGCGCCCCAGCAGATCGTGCCGTGCTTCTCCAGCAGGATGGCCCGCGCGCGCGGATGGGCGGCGAACACCTCGGCGACCTCGCGCGAGATCAGGAAGCCGGGGCGCCGGTACGGCAGCGCGATGACCTCGTCGCCGTACACCTCGCGAAGCACGTCGCGGCTGCGGTCGTTGTTGGTGAGCGAGACCACCGCGTCCGCGTGGGTATGGATGACCGCGGTGGCGGGCAGGAACCCGTGGAGCAGCGTCTCGATCGACGGGCGCGGGCTCGACGGCTCCTGCAGGGCGTGGGCGAGATAGTCCACCATCTCCTGATCGCCCATGTCCGCGCGCTCGAGCAGCGCGGTCACATCGTCCAACCGCACGCCCGGGAAGTCCTTCTTCTGGATGCTCTTGAGATCGGAGCCGCTGCCCTTCACCCGCAGCACGCGTGTCGGCCGGCCGCGGTGATCGTGCTCATCGCGCTTCACCGACGTGTTGCCCCCGCCCCAGACCACCAGCGTGGTCTCGGCGCCGATCAGGCGCGAGGCGTAGACGAGGAGATCGAGATCGTTCTTGTCCTGCGCGTCGGCGTCGCTCCATCGGGAGTTCATGGCGCCCTCACCATACCCGAATCCGCCATGGCGGTAAAGGTTGCGGGACGCTATCGTAGGCGCGTGACCGCGTGGACGCGCCGGACTCTCGCGCTGGCGATGGCGCTCGGTCTCCTCCTCGTGGGATCGACCGACCGCGCCGCGCGCGCCGACGGGATCATGCTCATCCAGGCCGGCGCGTTCTGGATGGGCAGCGACACCGACGCGCCGGACGAGAGGCCGCAGCATCGCGTGTACGTCCGCGACTTCTGGCTCGAGCGGCACAAGGTCACCAACCGCGAGCTCGCGAGGTTCCTGAATGCCCGCGGTCTCCGCAGCTCGGAGGGCCTGGACTACTTCGACCACGACGACCCCGACGCCCGCATCCACCGGCGCGACGGGCGCTTCGTCGCCGACCCCGGCTTCGAGGATCACCCGGCGGTGGAGGTGACCTGGTACGGCGCGCGCGACTATTGCCTCTGGCGGGGCCGGCGCCTGCCCACCGAGGCCGAGTGGGAGAAGGCCGCGCGCGGCGAGGACCGGCGGCGCTACCCCTGGGGCGACGCGCCGCCCGCCCCCGATCTCGCGGTGTACGGCCGGGACTACCACGCCACCGACCGCGGCGACCGCCGGCCGGGCGGCGAGGGGCCGAGCGGCGTCCAGGACCTGCTCGGCAACCTCCGCGAATGGACGGCCTCCGAGTACCGGCCGTACCCGTACCGGCCCGACGACGGCCGAGAGGCGTCGTCCCTCCGCGCGACGCGGGTGGTCCGGGGGGCCAGCCACGACGATCCGGCCGAGGCGCTGCGCGTGACGATCCGCCGTTTCTACTCGTATGATGGGGACCACCGCGGCCTGGCCCGAGGTCATCACCACACGGGCTTTCGCTGCGCCACCTCGGAGGACCTGGGAGGACGATGACGTCATGAGAGGCCTGATGATGGACTACCCCCTCACCCTCACGCAGTTCTTCGAACGCACGCGCCGGCTCTTCCACCGGAAGACCATGGCCACGCGCGTGCCGGGGGTGGGCCTGCAGCGCTACACGTACGGCGACTACGCCGACCGTGTCTGCCGCCTCGCCGGCGCGCTGCGGGGATTGGGCCTCCAGAAAGGGGCGCGGGTCGGGACGTTCGCGTGGAACTCGCACCGGCACATGGAGGTCTACTTCGCGGCCCCGCTCATGGGCCTGGTGCTCCACACCGTCAACATCCGCCTCTCCGCCCAGGACATCACC
Source organism: Candidatus Methylomirabilota bacterium (assembly GCA_035315345.1). Taxonomy (NCBI): domain Bacteria; phylum Methylomirabilota (SeqCode); species Candidatus Methylomirabilota bacterium. The sequence goes on along the minus strand of DATFYA010000187.1, from coordinate 32,284 downwards.
TACATCGTCAACCACGCGGGCGACGAGGTGCTGATCGTCGACGCCAGCCTCTGGCACCTTCTCGAGCCCATCCGGCGCGACCTCACGACCGTCAAGCACATCATCGTGATGAAGGACACCCCGGACGCGGTGATCCCCGCGGGCGCCCTGGACTACGAGCAGCTCGTGACGGGCACTCCGCCGGTGACCGCGTGGCCGCGCATCGAGGAGACCGACGCGGCCGGCATCTGCTATACCTCCGGCACCACCGGGCATCCGAAGGGGGTCGTCTACACGCACCGCGCGATCTACCTGCACTGCTTCGCCTCGTCCTCGGTGGACGTGCTCGGCATCTGCGAGCGCGACGTGATCCTGCACATCGTGCCGATGTTCCACGCCAACGCGTGGTGCGTGCCCTTCGCGGGCGTCATGAACGGGGCGACCCAGATCTTCGGCGGGCCGAATCCGCAGCCGCGCGACATCATCGAGATCGTCCACCACGAGAAGGTCACGGTGGTGGGGGCGGTGCCCACGGTCTGGATCGCCATCCAGGCGATTCTCGACAAAGAGCCGCAGTGGGACATCTCCTCGATCCGCTGCATCCCGATCGGCGGGTCGGCGGCGCCCCGCTCGCTCATCGAGCTGTTCGACAAGAAGTACGGCGCCTACATGCTGCACGCCTGGGGCATGACCGAGATGACCCCGCTCGGCAGCGTGTGCCGTCCGCGCTCCTACATGGACGCGCTCACCGAGGACGAGCGCTACGCGGTGCGGGCCAAGCAGGGGGCTCCCGTCGCGGGCGTGGACATGCGAATCGTCGACGACCGCGGCACCGTCCTGCCGTGGGACGGCAAGAGCGCGGGCGAGATCCAGGTGCGCGGGCCGTGGATCACGAGCGGCTACTACAACAACCCCGAGGGTGCGGCCCAGTTCACCGAGGACGGCTGGTTCCGCACCGGGGACGTGGCCACCCTCGATCCCGACGGCTACATCCAGATCACCGACCGCACCAAGGACCTGATCAAGTCGGGCGGCGAGTGGATCTCGAGCGTGGACATGGAGACCACCATCATGGGCCACCCCAAAGTCCTGGAGGCCGCGGTCATCGCGGTGCCGCACGAGCGCTGGGTGGAGCGGCCGCTGGCCTGCGTCGTGCCCAAGCCCGAGCATCGAGGCCGGCTCACCACCGACGAGATCTACGAATACCTCAAGCCGCGGGTGGCCAAGTGGTGGCTGCCCGACGAGGTGGTCTTCATCGAGGCGGTGCCCAAGACGAGCGTGGGCAAGTTCGACAAGAAGGTGCTGCGAGAGCGCTTCAAAGCCTGGACGCCGAAGACCTGAGGCGGGTCAGCAGCGCTTCGCCACGTCGGCCCATCGGTCACCGGGCACGAGGGGCTCGGGCGCGCCGGTCCAGGCCGCGGCCATCGCCTTCAGGCGCTGGAGGCGGTCGGCGGCGAGCGGATGCGTGGAGAGATAGGTCAGCGCGCGCGGGGCACCGCCTTCCTCCTTCTGGATCCGCTCGAAGAAGGTGATCATGCCCGCGGGATCCAGGCGCGCCGCCAGCATCATCTTCATGCCATCGGTATCCGCTTCCTCCTCGGCGCGCCGCGAGTATCGCAGGTCGCCGAGGGTGCGCGCGGTCTGCAGGCCGTAGGCGAGCGGGCCGGTCACGTCGCCGGTGAGGGCCATGAGCAGGAGGCCGGTGGAGGCGTCCTGGATGACGGCCCGGGTCGCGTGGCGATGCAGCACGTGCTGTAGCTCGTGAGCCATGACGCCGGCCATCTCCTCGGGCGTGACGGTCCGCTCGAGCAGCCCGCGGAACACCACCACGTAGCCGCCCGGGACGGCCAGCGCGTTCACCACCGGGCGATTCACCACCGACACCCGGAACGTGTACGGTGACGGCGGACCGGGCGCGGTCAGCCGCCGCACCATCTCGTCCATCACGCGCGCCAGGTCGGCATCGCCACAGCGCCGGCCCGGCGGCGCCAGGTGCGCGATGGCCGCGCGGCCAACGCTCTCCTCCCACGTGACCGGCACCCGCGGCGCCACCAGCGCGGCCAGCGCGGGAATCCCCCACACGTAGATCGCGACCGCGGCCGCGATCACCCCGGCCCCGGCCGCGATGGTCCAGCGCAGTCGCGCGCGACGCCGGCCCGGGTCGTGGAAGCGCGGGCCCACGTGCGGCGCCGCCTCGTGGAGGCTCTCGAGGAACGCGCGGTCGGACACCAGCAGCGTCTCGGGCAGATCGCCGCCTCGCTCCAGGCGTACCTGCTCGCCCGCGTAGAAACCCTGCGTCTGGCGAAGCTCGCGGTAGGGCCAGAGCCGCGTCGCCCCGCCCGCCGGCGTGATCTCGATGGCCTCGCGCATGAGCCGGATGGTGGCGGGCTGCCGGGCCGCGGTGCGGCCGTCGAGGTAGACACCCTCCCAATCGGTGCGCATCAGGGGGCGGGCAGCGGGAGCGACGGCCGGCCCATCGGAGGCCGCGGCTCAGGCCAGGTCGAAGCCGGAGTCGAAGAAGCCGGACAGGCCCTCGCCGGTGCTTCCCGCCTGCTGCGCCTGCTGCTCGATGCGGGCGAGATCGAGCGGCCCGACCAGGGCCAGGTAGCGGAAGGTGAAGTCGATGTTGCGCACGCGCACCCACGGCCACGCGATCCCCAGCGTGCCCACGAGCAGGATCGCGTTGACCATCCAGAGTCCCAGCAGCGCGCCGCCGGTCACGTGACAGGAGAAGCGCGCCGGGCCCAGGCTGGTGTGATCCCAGAAGAAGCGGCGCTTGCGCGCCACGTACCATACCCAGATCAACCCGAGCGTGGGCAGCGTCAGCAGGATCGCGACCACGAACGGCCCGAACAGCTCCCGTCCGCGGCCGGTGAAGCCGAACCGCTCGCTGCCGAAATAGGAGTGCGAGACGAGGAAGCGCTGGCGATCGACGAGGAAGAACGGGTAGTACAGCCCGAGGGTCACGCCGGTCAGGAACGTGCCGAGGATGAAGATCTTCACCATGTCCCAGACCCGGCCGCGGAACGAGAAGCGGATCCCTCGCCAGGACATGCGGCTCAGGCGATACCGGCGGGCCCCTACCACCGCCACCGGGAAGAACACGAAGATGAGGCTGCCGGAGATGACCCCGGCGATGACCTTCAGGGTGGCGGGCACCTCCAGGACGTCGCGGATGAAATTGAGCAGCAGCACGGGAAGACCGAACACGACCACCGCCTTCAAGGTGCCCAGCAGGAGCTCCTTCGCGGTGCCGTGGTAGGCGAAGCGATCCAGCTCCATCTCCGTCTGCCCGGCCAGGTAGCGGCGCACCCGCGTCTTCGCCCAGAAGTAGTAGATCCCGAGCGTGACGAGGATGAGCAGCGTATTGACGACGTGGATGCCGAACAGTGTGCCTCCGGTGCCGTGGAACACCGGGTGGCGAATGCCATCGAAGTCGGAGGGGGGCGCCGGCCCGAACCGGGGTGGCTCGCCGCCGAGCGGGGGCGCCGGCGGGAGCGGGGGCGCCGGCGGGAGCGAGGGCGGCGGTGGCGGCGGGGGTGGTGGCGCGGCGGAGGGCTCTATCGATCGGGACGCGGGACCGCCCGGAGGCGCGGGCTTGCGGAAGAACGAGGGCGGCCCGGTCGGTTCCTGCCCGTCCATATCGGACGACTATGGGTGGAAGCCCGGCGACGAGTCAACTTTTGACGTCGTCAGCCGCCCGCCACCTCGCTCCGTGCGAAGCGCTCGAGATGGTGCTCGGCGTCGCCGAAGGTCTGCCCGATCATGGTGAGCCGGCGGAAGGTATGGCTGATCTTCAGCTCCTCGGTCATGCCCATGCCGCCGTGCAGCTGCACCGCCTCCTGGCTCACGTGGCGGCAGGCGTCGGCCACCTTGACCTTGGCCGCCGACACCGCATGGCGCCGCTCGGCGGGGGGCGCGGTGTCGACCTTCACGCAGGCCAGGCACGCCATCGATCGCGCCTGCTCGTAGCTGATCACCATGTCCACCATCCGGTGCTGGAGCGCCTGGAAGCTGCCGATCGGCACCCCGAACTGCCGCCGGGTCTTGAGGTACTCGAGCGTCGCCTCGTTGGCGAATCGGATGGCACCCACCGCCTCGGCGCAGAGCAGCGCGGTGGCGTAGTCGGCCGCGTCCTCGATGAGGGGCAGCGCGCGACCTTCGTCGCCGAGCCGCGCCGCGGCCGGCACCGAGACGTCCGATAGCCACACGTCGGCGGCGCGCAGCTCGTCGATGGTCCGGTACTCCTTGACCGTCACGCCGGGCGCGGAGCGCTCGACCAGGAAGAGGCTGAGGCCGGCCGGATCGGTGGCGCCGCCGCTCGTGCGGGCGGAGACGATCAGCGTGTCGGCCGAGGCGCCTGCCAGCACCGCGCGCTTCTCGCCCTCGAGCGTGTAGCCGGCGCCGCTCTTCTTGGCCCGCGCCTGCACGTGACCGAGGTCGTAGCGCGCGCCGCGCTCGGTATGGGCGAAGGCGAGCCGGTGCTTGCCCTGGATCAGCGGGGGCAGGATGCGCTTCTGCTGCGCCTCCGAGCCGGCTCGCGCGATCAACCGGCCGCCCAGCCCCACGTTGACCCAGTAGGGCTCGACCACGAGCCCCTCGCCCAGCGCCTCCATGACCAGCATCACGTCCACCGCGCTGCCCCCGAAGCCGCCGTGCTCCTCGGCGAAAGGCACGCCGAGCAACCCCATCTCCGCGAACGCCGCCCACACCTTCTCGCTCCAGCCGGTGGGCGAGTCCACGATCTTGCTCCGCGCGTCCATCGTGTACTCGTTGGCCAGGTACCGCTTGAGGCTGTCCGCCAGCAGTTGCTGCTCCTCACTCAGATCGAAATTCATCGCTCACTCCTGACGAGGACGGTTCATGCGTGCCGCGACGCTGGGCGGGGTCGGGGGGTGGTCGTGGGGGGTCCGGCTGACCCGTTCCTGCCCGGTGAAGACCGCCCTTCCAGCGCCCAGCTTGGGAACTCCAATTCCGGTCGCCGCGGACTCGCGGGACGTGGTCAGAGGACCCCCCACGACCACCCCCCGATCCCGCCGGACATCGCCCCCCCGCCCGCCGCGTCGCCTTCTACAGGCCGAGGGTGGCCTTCGCGATGATGTTGCGCTGGATCTCGTTGGAGCCCGCGTAGATCGTGGCCTTGCGCAGGTTGCAGTACCGCGGCGCCAGGCGGGCGGTGAAGTGGTCGAAGTCCATCGCGTCGACGGGGCGGAAGGCCTGGGCGAGCGGCCCCGCGGCCTGCATCATCAGCTCGGTGATGGACTGCTGGATCTCGGTGCCCTTGATCTTGAGCATCGACACGTCGGCACCGGGGGGCCGGCCGCTGCGCCGCATCTGATCCAGGAAGCGCAGGTTGGTGATCTCCAGCGCCATCAGCTCGATCTCCACCCGGGTCAGCCGGTCGCGGAAGCGCGCGTCCTCGATGAGGGGGCGGCCGTCCTTCATCTGCTCGCCGGCCAGCTCCTTGAGCCGGGCCAGCTCGCGCTTGGAGGCGCCGATGCGGCCGGTGCCCATCCGCTCGTAGCCCAGCAGGTACTTGGCCACCGTCCAGCCCTTCCCCTCCTCGTGGACGAGGTTCTCCGCCGGTACGGCCACGTCGTCGAAGAAGACCTCGTTGACTTCCTTGCTGCCGTCCATCAACACGATCGGCCGCACCGTGATGCCGGGCGTCTTCATGTCGATCAGGAGGAACGAGATGCCGTCCTGGCGCTTGCCGGTGTTGGGATCGGTGCGCACGAGGCAGAAGATCCAGTCCGCGTGATGGGCCAGCGTGGTCCAGATCTTCTGGCCCGTCACCACGTAGCGGTCCCCGTCCCGCACCGCGCGCGTCTTGAGCGAGGCGAGGTCGGAGCCCGAGCCGGGCTCCGAGTAGCCCTGGCACCAGAAGTCCTCGCCGTGGTAGATGCGCGGCAGGAACCGCTTCTTCTGGGCCTCGGTGCCGAACTGCAGCAGCACCGGCGCGCACATCCGGACCCCGAAGGGCACGATCATCGGCGTCGCCGCGTAGCCGCACTCCTCCTCGAAGATGTAGCGCTGCACCACGTTCCAGTCGGTGCCGCCCCACTCCGGCGGCCAGTCGGGGGCAACCCAGCCCTTCCTGGCCAGGATCTTGTGCCAGCGCAGCAGCTCCTCCCTCGACAGCTCCTGGTAGCTCTCCATCTTCTGGCGAAGATCGTCGGGGAGATTGGCGCGCAGCCAGCCGCGCACCTCATCACGGAACGCCAGCTCGTCCGGCGAGTAGTTCAGATCCATGGGGCACTCCTCTCGGGTCGCGGATGCATTCGGGCAGAGCCGGGGGCCATGCTATCCCACCGCGCGGACCAGGTCCAGCAGCCGGCCGAGCGTCGCGAGCCGCGCCGCGAGCCCTTCGCCCGCCGGCTCCACGCGCAGGGTCGTGATCCCGGCGTCGCGGTAGGCGAGCAAGCGCGCGCGCACCATCGCGTCGGTGCCGAGCAGGTTGGTCTCCAGCACCAGCTCGTCGGGCACGCGCGTGGCCGCCTCCTCGCGTCGCCCGTCCAGCCACAGGCGCTGAACCTCGCGGGCCACCTCCTCGTAGCCGGCGCGACGGAAGGCGTCGTTGTAGAAGTTGTGCTGGCGCGAGCCCATGGCCCCGAGGGTGAAGGCGAGGCCGGGCTTGCGCGCGCGGATCAGCCGGGCCGCGTCGTCGCCGAAGGCCACGAAGCCGCCGGCCTGCAGATCGAGCGCGGCCAGCGAGCGGCCGACCCGCGCCGCGCCGGCGGCCAGGTGGTCGGTGAAGACGCGCGCGTGCTCGGGCATGAACGAGGTGCCGAGCCAGCCGTCGGCGATCTCACCGGTCATCTCGAGGCTTCGCGGCGAGAGCGTCGCGAGATAGATCGGGACGCCGGGCTGCGGCGGCGCCGCCGAGCGAATGGCCTTGCCCTCGCCGCCCGGCAGCGGCAGCTCGTAGATGCGCCCCTTGTACTCAAGACGCTCGCCGCGGATCGCGCGCCGGACGATCTCGACCGTCTCCCGCATGCGTAGCACCGGACGGTCGAACCGGATGCCGTGCCAGCCCTCGATGACCTGCGGCCCGCTGACGCCCAGGCCCAGCACGAAGCGGCCACCCGACATGGCGTTGAGGCTCATCGCGGTCATGGCGAGGAGCGCGGGGGTGCGCGTGCCCGCTTGAAGAATCCCAGTGCCGAGTCGGATGCGCGAGGTGCGCGCGGCCACGAAGGCCAGCGGGGTGACGCCGTCGTGGCCCCAGGCCTCCGCGGACCAGACGAAGTCGACGCCCAGCCGCTCGGCCTCGGTGACGTAGTCGCTGGCCTCGGCCCAGTCGGTCTGGGCCAGCCGCAGCGAGATGGCGACGCGCATCAGACCGGACGCGGAGCCGCGAAGGCGGCGCCGATCTTCTGCAGCTGGCCGGCGTGATCGAGGTCGTGCAGCCGGGTGAACAGTAGCGTCTCGCGCCAGGTGAGCGGGCCGAACATCGGATGCTCGATACGCTGGTCCGGCGCCGCGGCGGGATCGGCGGCCCGGACCGCGGCGAACAGGTCTTCTCGCTGCCTGGCGAGCAGGTCGTACCAGGCCTCGGCGGCACGGAGCGGCGCGCCCTCGATGCCGCGGCCCTCCGGTCGACCCACCGACGGCTGACCGCGCAGCAGCCGGCCGATCCCGCCGCCGAAGTAACCGTCGGCGGCGACGACGTGGGCCATCACCTCGTTGCCGCTCCACTCCGCGGGCTCCGGCCGCTCCGCGAACCGCGCGGGCGGCACCGCGACTGCGGCGGCCCGCAGATCGGCCATCGCGGCCTGGACCTTCTCCACGATCGCGGCCGGCGTCAGCTTGGCCGCCTGGGTCACGAGATAACTCCGGATCCGCCGCTGCTCTTCGTTCATCGCGGCCGATTCTACCCGGGGTCAGGTCTTGCATTACGACATTTCGAGGGAAGGGCGGCCGCACCAGGTCCCAGAAAATGTCGTAATGCAAGACCTGACCCCAGCGTGTCGAGGAAGGTGGCGATGACGGACTGGACTTCGGCACGGTGGGTGCGGTTGGGGAAGTGGGGGCCGCCCTCGACCACGTGGAAGCGCGCGCCGGGGATCGCCTCGGCGACGCGGCGGGACATGGCCACGGTCGGATAGCTGTCCTCCGAGCCGGCGATCACCTGCACCGGGCAGCGAATGCGCCGGCAGTCCGCGAGCCACTCCTGGCGGCTGTACGTCTCGTCGAGCAGGGCCAGCAGCGAGGCCACCGAGTGGCGGCGCAGCGAGGCGGCCAGCTCGGCGTAGCGATCCGGCCGCGCCTTGAGCCGGGCCAGCGCGGCCTCGCCCATGCGCAGGCGCACGTTGGCGTCGAAGTAGTCCTCGAAGCGGCCGGCCTCGACGAGCGGCCGGTGGCGCGCCCACCACGTCTTGTCCTCGGCGCTGGGCTCGTAGGGTGGTCCGCTGATCGAGACCACCGCCCGCGCGCGCTCCGGCGCGTGCGCGGCGATCCACAGCGAAAGCGCGCCGCCCATGGAGGCGCCGCCCCAGACCGCCTCGCGCACGCCGAGGACGTCCAGCCACGCCAGCAGGTCCTCGGCCTTGCGCGCGTAGGTGTAGTCCTCGACGCGCTCGAAGCGCGAGGAGAGCCCGTGGCCGCGCGTATCCGGGAAGAGCGCGCGCACGCGCCCGACGAACGGCTCGAGATCGGCCACCATCACCGACGAGTCCTCCACCGAGCCGCCGTGGATCCACACCACCACCGGTCGCGCCGGTGCGGGCACGTCGGCGGGCGCCCCATCGGCCGAAGCCTCGCGCCAGTGCAGGCGGACGCCGGACGGCAGGACGACTTCAGGCAGGGCCGATCCTCTTCTCCAGGTAGCGCGCGTAGCGGGACATGGAGTACGTGCAGACCCAGTACACGACCGCGATGAAGAGATAGATCGGGAATGGCCGGATCTCGCGGTTGTTCACCACCTGCGCGGCCTTGGTCAGGTCCATGAAGCCGATGATCGAGGCCAGCGAGGTGTCCTTGAACAGCACGATGAACTGGGTCACCAGTGAGGGAATCATGTTCTTGAGCGCCTGGGGCAGGATCACGAAGCGCATCCCCTGGGCGGAGGTCAATCCGACCGCGGTGGCCGCCTCCACCTGCCCGCGGGGCACCGACTGGATGCCCGCGCGCACGATCTCTCCGAGATAGGCGGCCTCGAAGACCACGAACGCGGTGAGGGCCACCCCGAACTCGGGGATCGCCGTCTTCAACACGATCGGCATGATGAACCACATCCAGAAGATCACCATGACGAGCGGGACGCCGCGGAAGAACTCCACGTACAGCGTGGCGGGCAGCCGGATCCACCACTGCGGGGCCAGGCGCGCGATGCCGATGAAGATGCCCAGGATGAAGCCGAGCACGATCGACGGGATGGCCAGGCGCAGGGTGCCGCCCACGAAGTTGCCGATGCCCAGGAAACCCTGGAGCATCAGGAACGGCAGGTTGCGCCAGATGACGTCGAGGTCGAGCATGGCTAGCGCCGCGGCCGCCCGCCCACGATGAGGCCCGGGATCGCGGTGCGCCGCTCCACCCACGACATGAAAATGGCGATCGAGACGCACAGGACCAGGTAGATCAGGGTGCCCGCGGTCAGGGCCTCGATGGCCCTGGCGGTGTAGGTCTCGATCTGGCGCGTCTGGAAGGTCAGCTCGGCCACGCTGATGGTCAGGGCCACCGAGGAGTTCTTGAGCAGGTTCAGCGACTCGTTGGTGCCGGGCGGGATGATGAGCCGCAGCGCCACCGGCAGGATCACGTACCGATAGGCCTGGAACGTGGTCAGGCCCGAGGCCACCGAGGCCTCGAGCTGCGTCCTGGGGATCGCCTGGATGCCCGAGCGCAGCACCTCGGAGAAGCGGGCGCCGCTGTACACGCCCAGCGCGCAGACCGCGGCCCAGAACTCGAGCCCGTGCGCGAACAGGAAGTCCTGCCCCGCCTGAGGCAGCAACGGCGGCACCGCGAAGTACCAGAAGAACATCCAGACCAGCAGCGGAACGTTCCGGAAGAATTCGACGTAGAGGGTCGCGGCGGCGCGGAGCGGCCACATCCGCACCGTGCGCAGCGCGCCGGAGACGACACCGAGGGTCACCGCGAGCAGCCAGGCGGCCACCGACAGCTCGAGCGTGGTGATGAGCCCGCTCAGCAGCCACTGACCGGACTCGCCGGTCCACAGCACCGACCAGTTGAACTTGTAGTTCACGCGCCCACCTCCCTCTCCCTTCCCGGGAGAGGGCCGGGGTGAGGGTGGGCGGACTCACGCCGGCGCCAGCCCCTCACCCTGCCCTCTCCCCTCCGGGGAGAGGGAACGAGACTACTTGGGGACGACCTGCAGCAGCATGAACGAGCGCACCTGCGGAGACATCGGGTACGGCAGCTCGCCGTTGGGCCCGAACCACTTCTCGTAGATCTCGAAGAACTTGCCCGACTCGATGCCCTCCATCAGCCCGGCATTGACGACGTTGCGGAAGTCGGAGTCACCCTTGCGCAGCGCCATCCCGTAGGGCTCGTAGGAGAACATGTCGCCGACGATCTCCCACTGCGCCGGGTTCGGCGACTTGGCCTTGAGCCCTGCGAGCTGGATGCCGTCGTTGGTGTAGGCGTCCACCTGCCCCTGCACCAGCGCCTGGAAGGCGGCGGGCTGGTCCGGGAACTCGCGCAGCACCGCCTTGGACGCCTTCTCCCGGATGATGCGCGCGTTGGTCGAGCCCTGCTGGGCCGCGATGCGCTTGCCGTCGATGTTCTTGATGCCCTTGATCGGGCTCCCCTTCTTGACCAGGAATTGCGCGCCGGTCACGAAGAACGTGAGCGAGAAGTCCACGCTGTCGCGGCGGGTCCGGGTGTCGGTCATGGTCTCGGCGATGAGGTCCACCGCGCCCGAGGAGATCAGCGGAATGCGGGTGGGCGGGGTGCTCTCCTTCTTCTCCACCTTGATCGGCTTGCCGAGCTTCTTCTCCAGCGCGGGCTTGATCAATTCCTCCACCAGGTCGATCGAGAAGCCCACCCACTCGTTCTTCGAGTTCACGTAGCCGAAGGGCGGCGAGCCGGTGCGGGTGCCGATGGTGAGCGTGCCCGTCTCCCCGATCTTGTCCAGCGTGCTCTTCTGCTGGGCCAGCGCCGGGGACATCCCGGCCACGAGCAGCGCCAGCGCCATCACGAGTCCCATCAGTCGTTGCATTCACGTCCTCCTTGGATTGGGTTGGTTCAGTGCGACAGGATCTTGGACAGGAAGTCCTTCGCCCGGTCCGACTGGGGGGCGGCGAAGAAGGATTCCGGCTCCTGCACCTCCACCACGCGCCCGTAGTCCATGAACACCACGCGGCTGGCCACCCGGCGGGCAAAGCCCATCTCGTGGGTGACCACCATCATGGTCATGCCCTCGCGGGCCAGGTCGGTCATGACGTCCAGCACCTCGTTGATCATCTCGGGATCGAGCGCCGAGGTGGGCTCGTCGAACAGCATGATCCGCGGCTGCATCGCGAGCGCGCGGGCGATCGCCACCCGCTGCTGCTGGCCGCCCGAGAGGTTCGCCGGATAGTAGTCCGCGCGGTCCGGGATGCGCACACGCTCCAGCAGGCCGCGCGCGATCTTCTCGGCCGCCGCCGCGTCCAGGCCCTTCACCTTGCGGGGGGCCAGCATGATGTTCTGCAGCACCGTCATGTGGGGGAAGAGGTTGAAGGACTGGAAGACCATCCCCACCTCGGCGCGCAGCTTGACCAGGTTGACGCCCTGTCCCGAGATGGCCTGGCCGTGCACCCGGATCTCGCCCTTCTGGATCGGCTCGAGCCGGTTCACGCAGCGGATCAAGGTGCTCTTGCCCGAGCCGGAGGGCCCGCAGACCACGATGACCTCGCCGGCGTCCACGCTCAGGTCCACGTCGGTGAGCACGTGGTGGTCGCCGAACCACTTGTTGACGCCTCGGAACTCGATCGCGGGGGCCACGGCGTCTCGGCTACTCGATGACCATCAGCACGTCGCCGGGGTTCACGGGCTGGCCGGCCGCCACCCGGATCTCCTTCACCGTGCCCGCCACCTGCGCCTTGAACTCGTTCTCCATCTTCATGGCCTCCAGCACGATGAGCCCGTCGCCGGCAGCCACCGACTGCCCCACCGAGACCTGGATGACCGTCACCTTGCCCGGCATCGGCGCCTTCAGCACCTGCCCGGGCTCGGCCCCGCCGGCCCCGCGGGTGCGGATGATGTAGCGCGACTCCTCCTCGACCCGGATCGCGTAGCGCTCGCCGCCGACGTCCACCGCGCAGGTGCCGTCCTGATCCGTCACCTCCGCCACGTGGGAGGCGCCGTCGAGCAGGATGGACCAGATGCCCTCGCCGCCGCGGCGCGCGTCCACCGTGAGGGTCGCGCCGTCGAGGACGATGGTGTAGCGCCCCGCCTCCCCGGTCACCTCGATCGGGGTGATCGCCCCGCCGGCCTGGGCCACGAACTTCACCGCTCACTCCAGCCCGGGCGCAGCGCTTGCCGCCACGCGCTCGACGAGGGGGCAGACGCGGCGCTCGCCGGGCCCGGACGGCCGGCCCGCTCGTAGGCGGTGAGCGCCGCCGCGATCAGCGCGATCCGGCGGTGGCGGCCGGCGGCCTCCGGCCGGTCCGCCGCGAGCAGGCGCTCCATGAACCCGGTGGACAGACGTCCGGCCGAGAAGTCCGGATGCGCGATGATCCGCTGAAGGATCGGGATCGTGGTCTGCACGCCGACGACCTTGTACTCCTCGAGCGCCCGCGCCATGCGCGCGGTCGCCGCCTCGCGGTCGGGCCCCCAGACGATCAGCTTGGCCATCAGGGTGTCGTAGAAGCGCGGGATCGTGCAGCCGGCGTAGACCCCGGTGTCGTCGCGCACCCACGGGCCGCCGGGCACCCGCAGCCCGGCCACGTGCCCGGGCGACGGGATGAACGAGGCGTAGGGATTCTCGGCGTTGATCCGGCACTCGATCGCCCAGCCCGAGAGCGCGACGTCGTCCTGGCCGAAGCCCAGCTTCTCACCAGCGGCGATTCGCAGCTGGTCCTTCACCAGGTCGCGCCCGGTCACCAGCTCGGTCACCGGGTGCTCGACCTGCAGCCGGGTGTTCATCTCGAGGAAGTAGAAGTTGCGCTCGCGATCGACCAGGAACTCCACGGTCCCGGCGTTGACGTAGCCGGCCGCCGCGGCCACCCGGCAGGCCGCCTCGCCCATGCGCCGCCGCATCTCCGGGGTCACGAACGACGACGGGCTCTCCTCCACCAGCTTCTGGTGCCGACGCTGGATCGAGCATTCGCGCTCGCCCAGGTACACGATGCCGCCGTGGGCGTCGGCCAGGACCTGGATCTCGATGTGGCGCGGCTCCTCCACGAAGCGCTCGATGTACACGGCGGCATCGCCGAACGCAGCACCCGCCTCGGCGCGCGCGGCGCGCAGCGCGCCGGCCAGCTCGCCGGGGGCCCGCACGAGCCGCATGCCCTTGCCGCCGCCGCCCATCGCGGCCTTGAGCATGACCGGGTAGCCCACCCGTCCCGCCACCCGCGCGGCCTCCGCGTCGTCGGCGATCGGCTGCTCGGTGCCCGGCACCACCGGCACGCCCATCGTGATGGCCAGCCGGCGCGCCGCCATCTTGTCGCCCATCGCGCGGATGGCCGCGGGCGGCGGGCCGATGAACGTGAGCCCGGCGTCCTGACAGGCCTGCGCGAACGCCGCGTTCTCGGCGAGGAATCCATAGCCGGGATGCACGGCGTCGGCACCCGTGCTCCGGGCCGCCGCGATGAGCCGGTCGATGACGAGATAGCTCTCCACCGCGGGCGCCGGGCCGATGCCGACGGCCTCGTCGGCCAGCAGGACGTGGAGCGACTCACGATCGACGTCGGAGAAGACGGCGACGGTCTTGATGTGCAGCTCGCGGCAGGCCCGGATGATCCGCACGGCGATCTCGCCGCGATTCGCGATGAGGACCTTCCCGAACGGGGCACTCACGTCGGGGGAAATGATAGCAGCATCCACCGGGACGGCGCAACGCAAACCCGCGCCGATTCAGCGATCGAGCGCCCTCACGGCCTCCTCCACGAACGAGGTGTCGACGATCCCGGCCAACGGCAGCGGCTTCTTCATGAACCCGTTGGCGGCCCACCAGGCCATCTGCCGCTGGATGTCGGGCACGAGCAGCCGGCCGTTGCGGTCCTGGTAGGGAAAGCCGAGCTTGATGATCTCGGGCCGCGCGCCGGTGTACCGCGCGGTGATGTCGACGACCTCGTCGTAGTGGACGCCCGGCACGGTGCGGCCGTCCTTCTGGATCAGCGCCGCGTCGAAGTAATAGCGCGAGGCCTTCACGTAGCCCCTCATGAACGCCACCGCGCGCGCCCGGTCGCCCGCGAACTTGCCCGAGTAGAAGATCGTGGCGATCTGCCACGGGTAGAGATCGCCCGCCCACGCCACGATCCGGCCGAAGCCCTGCGCCTCGGCGGCGCCCGGGAACGGCTGCGGCACCAGGATGGCGTCCACCTGCTTGCCCTTCAGCGCCTCCATGGTGGCGGCCATGGCCTGCAGCGGCACGATCTTCACGTCGGCCAGCGAGAGCCCGTCCTTTTCCAGGATGTTGCCGATGTGGTAGTGGAACGTCGAGCCCAGCTGCGTCACGCCGATCCGCCGGCCCTTCAAGTCCCGGATGGAGCGCAGCCCGCTCTCCCAGAGGTCCTTCTGTACGACGATCGCCACGAGCGGATAGCCGGGCCATTCGCGGCCCTTGTCGGCGACGATCCACAGCTTCTCGCCGCCCAGCACGATGTTGTAGAGGGCGGCGGTGAGCCCGGTGGCGCCGACGTCCAGCTGGCCCGCGGCCAGCGCGATGGCGATGGGCGCGGCGGCCTGGAAGTACACCAGCTCGGGCTCGATTCCTTCTTCGCGGAAGAAGCCCTTCTCCGCCCCCACGAAGACGGGCGCGGAGGAGGTGAGCTTGAGGACGCCGATTTTCACCGGCGCCGGCTTGGGCTGAGCCTGGGCGAGCGGCCCGGCGAGGACGCCGGCGGCGAGGGCGAGGAGGAAGAGCGGCCGGGCGAGCAGTCGAATCACGCGCATGCGAAGCGTCCTCCGATCGAGTCGCGAGTTCACGAGTGGCGCCACCGGATCACCGCGCGCTCGAGGCCGCCCAGCGCCCAGTGCGAACACACGCCCAGCAGCGAGAGCACCACGATGCCGACCATGAGCCGGGTCGTCTCCATCAGGTTGCCGGACTGCAAGATCAGGAAGCCGATGCCCGCGTCGGCCGCGATCTGCTCGGCGGCCACCAGCAGCAGCAGCGCGATGCCGGCGCCCAGCTTGAGGCCGGCGAACACCATGGGCAGCGCCGACGGCAGCACGACTTTCCTGATGACGCTCCAGCGTCCCGCGCCGAACGAGACCGCCGCGCGGATGAGGAGCGGATCGGCCTGGCGGACGCCCGCGTAGGTATTGATGGCCATCGGGAAGAAGACGCCGAGCGCCACCACCGCGACCTTGGACGCCTCGCCGATGCCGAGCCAGAGGATCAGCAGCGGCAGCAGCGCGATCTTGGGGATCGGGAACGTGGCCGCGATGATCGGCTGCACCACCGCGTCGGCGAGCGAGAAGAATCCCACCGCCACCCCGACCCCGATGCCGGCGGCCGCGCCGATGCCGAAGCCCCAGGCCAGCCGCGCCAGGCTCGTCCCGAGGTGCACGAACAGCTGGCCGGAGCGCGCCATGTCGTAGCCCTCGGCCAGCACCGCGGACGGGGCGGGCAGGAACAGCGACGACACCCACCCGGTGCGGGTGACCGCCTCCCACAGCAGCACGAGGCCGGCCAGCGCGAGCACGCGCACGGTCCGGTGCTCGGGCCGGCGGAGGAACGCGGCGCGATCGACCACGACCAGCCGCTCCACCGCCATCACCCGGCGCGCTCCGCCGGCGCGCTCTCGAGCAGGGCGGCCTGGGCCTGCGACTTGATCAGGGCCCAGATGCGCGCGGCCGCCTGGGCGAAGGCGGCGTCCGTCTGCTGGCTCTCGCGGCGCGGGCGCGCGAGCCCGATCGGCACCACGTCGAGCACCTCGCCGGGACGCCGCGACAGCACGATCACCCGGTCGGCCATGAACACGGCCTCCTGGATGTTGTGGGTGACATAGAGGATGCTCTGGCGCGTCCGCGCCCAGATCGCCAGCAATTCCTCCATCATCAGGGTGCGGGTCTGCGCGTCCAGGGCCGAGAACGGCTCGTCCATGAGCAGCACTGCCGGCTCGACCGCGAGGGCCCGCGCGATGCCCACCCGCTGGCGCATGCCCCCCGAGAGCTGGTGCGGGTACTTGCCCTCGAAGCCGGCGAGGCCGGTCATGGCCAGGTAGCGCCGCGTCCGCTCGGCACGCTCGGCTCCGGCGACGCCCAGCTCCTCGAGCCCGAACTCGACGTTGGCCTGCACGGTGCGCCAGGGGAAGAGCGCGAACTCCTGGAACACGGTCGCCGACGTGGGCCGGCCGGGCCGCGCCTCGCCCTCGAAGTAGACCTGCCCGGACGTGGCGGGCAGGAGCCCCGCGATGATGCCGAGCAGCGTGGACTTGCCGCAGCCGGAGGGTCCGAGCAGCGCGACGAACTCCTGCGAGTCCACCTTTAGATCGACGCCGCGCAGGGCGGCCACTTCGCGTCCGCGGCGATCTGCGTAGATCTTGGACAGCCGCTCGACCACGACGCGCATCTACCGCTGGCGCAGCGCGAACCGCTGGATCTTGCCGGTGGCGGTCCTGGGCAGCTCCGCCACGAAGTCGATCCAGCGCGGCGACTTGTAGCCGCCCAGCCGCGCGCGCACCGACTCCCGCAGCTCGGCCGCGAGCGCGTCGGTGTCGGCGACGCCCTCCCGCAGCACGCAGTAGGCATGCGGCTTGGTGAGCCCGTCGGCGTCGCCCCGACCGATGACCGCCACCTCCGCGATCGCCGCGTGCTCGCCCAGGCAGGCCTCGACCTCGGTGGGCGAGACCCACATGCCGCCGACCTTCAGCATGTCGTCGGCGCGGCCGCAGAAGTAGTAGTAGCCGTCGGTGTCCGCGTAGAACATGTCGCCGGTGCGCAGCCACTCACCCAGCATCGTGGCCTTGGTGCGCTCGTGACGGTTCCAGTAGCACGGCGCGGTGGAATCGCCCTTGATGAGCAGCTGGCCCACCATGCCCGGCGCCACCGGACGACCGGCGTCGTCCACCAGCCGCGCCTCGTAGCCCGGGACGATCCGGCCGCTCGAGCCGGGCCGCGCCTCGCCCGGCCGGTTGGCGATGTAGTCGTGCAGGGCCTCGGTGGAGCCGAGCACGTCCAGCAGCTCGTGGCCGAAGCGCGACTTCCAGCCGTGGAAGAGGGCGGGCGGCAGCGCCTCGCCCGACGAGACGCAGAGCCGCAGCGACGAGCAGTCGAAGCGCCGCTCCGCCTCCGCCACCTGGAGCAGCCGTCGGTAGACGGTGGCCACCGCGAAGAGCACGGTGGGCCGCTCGGCCTCGATCAGCTCGAAGATCCGCTCCGCCTCGAGCCGCTCGGGCACCAGCAGCGAGGCCGCGCCCACCAGCGCCGGGAAGTAGAGCGAGTTGCCCAGGCCGAAGGCGAAGTGCAGCTTGGACGCCGAGAAGATCAGATCGTCGGGCCCGATGCCGAAGATGCCGCGGCCCACCAGCTCGGCCGAGTGCACGAGATCGTGATGCAGGTGCACCGCGGCCTTGGGGCGGCCGGTGGAGCCCGAGGTGTAGCCCCACAGGGCCACGTCGTCCCGGCTGGTCTCGGCCGGCTCGAGCTCCGGCGAGGCGCGCTCCAGCAGCCGCTCGTACTCGAGGGCCGCGCGCCGCCGGCCGCCCACCGCGATCACCGCCTCGAGGGCGGGACAGCGGGAGCGCACGGGGAGGATCGCGGCGACCGCCGTCTCCGAGGCGACCACCGCGCGGGCCCGGCTGTCCGCGAGCAGGAACGCCAGCTCCTCGGCGGGCAGCGACTCGCTCACCGGCACCGGCACCGCCCCGATCTTCATCGCGCCCCAGAACGCCTCGGCGAACTCGGGCCGATCCGGCAACGCCAGCAGCACGCGCTGCTCCATCTGGACTCCGCGCGACCGGAGCGCGTTGCCCAGGCGGTTGGCCCGCAGCGCGATCGCTCCGTAGGTGACCGCGCGGCCGTCGAACCGGAAGGCGGTACGGCCGCCGCGGCCTTCGGCGACGTGGCGATCGAGGAAGTGCGCGGCCGCGTTGAAGCGCTCGGGCACCTCGATGGCCGCGGTCATGCGGCGATTCTAGCAGGAAAGCACGGGCGACCATTCGATAGCGCCGCGCGTCAACGCGGTCTACCATGGTTTGGTCATGAGTCTGACCGTCTTCTCGCTCGCCGTGCTCTTCACGTCGATCGGCGCCGGCGCGGTGGGCGCCATCCTCGGGCTCGGCGGCGGCATTCTCCTGATTCCGATCCTCACCGTGTTCTACGGCGTCGACCTGCACTACGCGATGGGCGCCAGCATCATCTCGGTCATCGCGACGTCGAGCGGCGCCGCCGCCTCCTACCTGCGCACCGGCCTGAGCAATCTCCGCATCGGGCTGTTCCTGGTCATGGCCACCATCAGCGGGGCGCTCGTGGGCGCGCTGCTGGCCGGCGTGGTGCCGACGCGGGCCCTCGAGCTGATCCTGGGCCTCGCCCTGTCCTATTCCGCCTACACCACGGTGAAGCAGCTGCGCGACGAGCTGCCCGAGAGCCCGCCCGACGATCCGCTGGCCCTGCGCTTCGACCTCGAGGGCACGTACCACGACCTGCGTCTCGAGCGCGAGGTGGTCTATCGCGCGCAGCGGGTCGTGCAGGGCTTCTGCGCGATGTTCGGGGCTGGACTGCTGTCCGGCATGCTGGGCATCGGCAGCGGCGCCTTCAAGGTGCTCGCGATGGATTACCTGATGCGGCTGCCCATGAAGGTCTCGACCGCGACCAGCAACTTCATGATCGGGCTCACCGCGGCGGCCAGCGCCAGCATCTACTGGAGCCGCGGGGACATCCATACCCTCATCGCGGCGCCGGTCGCGATCGGCGTGCTCGCCGGCGCCTACCTGGGCACCACCGTGATGGCCCGGCTGCGCAACACCACCGTGCGCAAGCTGTTCCTGCCCGTCGTGGTCTACCTGGCGCTCTCGATGATCGTCCGCGGGCTCGGCCTCCACCTCCCGTGAGCCGACTCCGCGCGACGTTCTCGGTCGAGCACCTGGTCTCGCGGATCCTCCTGTTCGGCGGGCTCCTCGGGATCGGGGTGGTGCTGCTTGGGCTCGTGCTCTACGCGGCGCACGGTGGCTTCCGCCACCACGTGCTGGACCTCACCCGGCGGCCCGCCGGCCATCCCCCCGGCGTCTTCGTCTCGGTCCGGCAAGTGACGGGCGGCCTCGCGAGCCGGCCGATCGATCCGCTCGCGCTGAGCGCGCTCGGTCTCGTGATCCTGATGGTCACGCCCGCGGTCGCGGTGGCCGCCGCCCTGCCCGCCTTCTGGTGCACCGGCGATCGCCGATACGCGCTGATCGCCCTCGTGGTACTCGCGATGCTCGCGCTGAGCGCGACGCTCGCGGGCAGCGTGCACTAGTCGTCGGCGGCCGGACGCCGCCGCCAGCGCTTCACCTCTGCACGCTGCTTCTTGCCGGCCAGCCGCCGGCGTCGCGCGCCCGCGGACGGGCCGGTCTTCACGCGCGCACGGGGGGCGACGAGGGCCGCGCGGATCAGGTGGGCCACCCGGGCGCGCGCATCCTCCAGGTTGCGGGCCTGGGTGCGCGTGGCCTGGCTCGTGACGACGAGACGGCCCTCCGCGTCGGTGCGACGGCGCGCCAGCGCGCGCAGGCGCGCCCGCGCCGCGTCGGAGAGCCCCTCGATGGCCTCCAGATCCACGCGGAGGTCGATCCGCGTCGCGACCTTGTTGACGTTCTGTCCGCCCGGGCCCGAGGCGCGCACCGCGCGCGCGGTCAACGCGGAGGCCGGGACCCGCACCGCGTCGGTCACGACGATCGGGTCGGCCATGCGGGAGCGCCGGCGGGGAGCCGCGCGCGCAGCGCGCTCAGGAACTCGTCCGGGTCGTTGGGCGACAGCACCACCAGGCCGCCGCGCGTCTCGAGGAACACCAGGTGCTCGGTGTCGGTGATGGCGAGGTAGTGCCAGCCGACGCGCGGATTCCAGCGCGTCCCGTGCGAGCCGAAGAGGTTGTTGGCGCCGGTCGCCAGCAGACCGCCGATCGGACGCCGCCGCCGGTCGCCGCCGAGGATGCCATCGTAGGGGATGAGCCGTCGGACCCAGCGCCGCTCGATGCGGATGCCCTCCGCCTCGAGGGTGTAACCGATCGGCGCCAGGCCCTGGATGACCCAGAGCGCGCCCAGGAAGGGCAGCGGCACGATGAGCAGGCTCAGCTCGCCGGAGGCCGCGACCATCGCGACCGAGAGGAGGAACGGCAGCCCGAAGCCGAGGCCGATGCCGATCACCCCGGCGACCAGCCGCTGTCTCCGGCCGAGCGACGCCGGAAAGTGCACCGCCTCGCGGCTACCTCGAGAAGATCTCGAGCGCGGAGAAGAAGTAGGGAATCTCGAAGGCGGCCGACTCGGGCGAGTCGGAGCCGTGCACCGCGTTGGCCTCGATGGACGACGCGAAGTCTTTGCGAATCGTCCCCGCGTCGGCCTTGGCCGGATCGGTGGCACCCATCAGCTCGCGCAGCCGCGCGATGGCGTGGTCGCCCTCGAGGACGATCGGCATGCACGGACCCTGGGTCATGAACGCGCAGAGGCTGCCGTAGAACGGGCGCTCCTTGTGCACGATGTAGAAGCCGCCCGCCTGCGCGGCGGTGAGCTGGATCAGCTTGGCCGCGAGCACTCGGAGGCCCGCCTTCTCGAACCGGGCGATGATCTGCCCCGCGACGCCCTTGGCGACGGCGTCCGGCTTGATGATGGTGAGGGTGCGCTGGACGGCCATCGCGGAGAGTCCCTACCCTTTCTTGCCCACCACGCGGGCGACGGTGGCGCCCATGTCGGCGGGGCTCTTGACGGTGGTGATGCCGGCGGCTTCCATCGCGGCCATCTTCTCGGCCGCGGTGCCCTTGCCCCCGGCGATGATGGCGCCGGCGTGGCCCATGCGGCGCCCGGGGGGCGCGGTCTGGCCGCAGATGAACCCGACCACCGGCTTGGTGACGTGGGCCTTGACGAAGGCGGCGGCCTCCTCCTCGGCGGTGCCGCCGATCTCCCCGATCATCATGATCGAGGTCGTCTCGGGATCGGCCTGGAAGAGCCGCAGCACGTCGATGAAGGTGGTGCCGGTGACCGGATCGCCGCCGATGCCCACGCACGACGACTGCCCGAGCCCGCGCTGGGTGAGCTGATGGACCACCTCGTAGGTGAGCGTGCCGCTGCGCGAGACCACCCCCACGTGGCCCACCTTGTGGATGTGGCCGGGCATGATGCCGATCTTGGCCTGGCCCGGCGTGATCAGGCCCGGGCAGTTCGGGCCGATGAGCCGGCTCGCGGTGCGCGCGAGGAAGGCCTTCACCCGCACCATGTCCGCCACCGGCACCCCCTCGGTGATGCAGACGACCAACGGGATCCCCGCGTCCGCCGCTTCCATGATGGCGTCTGCGGCTGCCGGCGGGGGCACGAAGATCAGCGCGCAATCGGCGCCGGTCGCCTGCACCGCCTCCTCCACCGTGTTCCAGACCGGGAAGCCCTCGTGGATGGTGCCGCCCTTGCCCGGCGTCACCCCGCCCACCACCTGCGTGCCGTACTCCTTGCAGCGGGCCGCGTGGAAGGCGCCCTCCTTGCCGGTGATTCCCTGCACCAGGACGCGCGTCGCGCGACTGACCAGAATGCTCACGGGCGCGAGCTCCGGGCCAGCTCGACGACTTTCTTCGCGCCCTCGCCCATGTCGTTGGCCATGACCAGCGCGAGGCCGGACTCGGCGAGCATCTTCTTGCCCTGCTCGACGTTGGTGCCCTCGGCGCGCAGGACCACCGGCAGCTTGAGGCCGAGCGTCTTCACCGCGGCGATGATCCCCTCGGCGAGCCGGTCCACTCGAAGAATGCCTCCGAAGACGTTGATGAAGACCGCCTTCACGCTCGGGTCCGACGACAGGATACGGAAGGCGTTCTCGATCTGCTCGGGGGAGGCGCCGCCGCCCACGTCGAGGAAGTTCGCGGGCTCACCGCCGGCCAGCTTGATGATGTCCATCGTGGCCATGGCCAGCCCCGCCCCGTTCACCATGCAGCCGACGTTGCCGTCCAGCTTGATGTAGTTGAGGCTGTACTTCGAGGCCTCGACGTCCAGCGGCGTCTCCTCGTTGACGTCGCGCATGGCCACCACGTCCTTGTGGCGGTAGAGCGCGTTGTCGTCGAAGTTGAGCTTGGCGTCGAGCGCCATCACCCGGCCGTCGCGGGTGACCACGAGGGGATTGATCTCCGCCAGCGAGCAATCCTTGTCGAGGTAGGCGCGGAAGAGGTTGGCGATCAAGGCCACGCCCTGCTTGTGGGGGTCGCCGGAGAGGCCGAGCCCGAAGGCGAGGCTGCGCGCCTGGAAGGCCTGCAGGCCCAGCGCCGGGTCGGTCCACTCGCGGAGGATCTTCTCCGGATGGGTGGCCGCGACCTCCTCGATGTCCATGCCGCCGGCCCGCGAGGCCATCACCACGTGGGTGCCCTTGCCTCGGTCGAGCGTCATCGAGAGATAGAGCTCGCTGGCGATCGGGGAGGCCTCCTCGACGAGGACTTTCAGCACCTTGATGCCCTCGGGCGGGGTCTGCGGCGTCTTCAGCATCATGCCGAGGATCTGCCCGGCCGCCGCCTCGGCGCCCGCCGGATCGTCGGCCAGCTTCACGCCGCCCGCCTTGCCGCGGCCGCCCGCGTGCACCTGCGCCTTGACGACGACTCGGCCATTGAGCCGCTGCGCGATGGCGCGCGCCTGCGCGGGGGTGTCCGCCACGTCGCCGGCGGGCACGGCGACGCCGTAGGCCTTGAGGATGGCCTTGCCCTGGTACTCGTGGATCTTCATGCGGTCAGGGCGCGGCTTTCTTGGAGCCCCTGATCTTCCGCAGCACCCACACCACCGGGTCGAAGTTGTCGGCCATCCGCTCCTTCATCGGGATGATGCCGTTGTCGGTGATGTGGATGTGCTCCGGGCAGACCTCGGTGCAGCACTTGGTGATGTTGCAGAACCCGACCCCGGCCTGCTCGCGCACGAAGTCGGTCCGGTCGCGGGTGTCCATCGGATGCATCTCGAGCCCGGCGATCTTGATGAAGAAACGCGGGCCCGAGAAGGACTTCTTGAGGCCTTCGTGGTCGCGGATAACGTGGCAGACGTTCTGGCACAGGAAGCACTCGATGCACTTGTGGAATTCCTGGCCGCGCTCCACGTCCTCCTGCATCATCCGGTAGCGGCCGTCCGGATCCGCGGGCTTCAGGCGCAGCGGCGGCACCTGCTTGGCCTTCTCGTAGTTGTAGGAGACGTCGGTCACCAGGTCGCGGATGATCGGGAACGTCCGCATCGGCGCGACCGACACGACCTCGTTCTCCTCGAAGATGTCCATGCGGGTCATGCACATCAGCCGCGGCTTGCCGTTGATCTCCGCGCTGCACGAGCCGCACTTGCCCGCCTTGCAGTTCCACCGGCACGCCAGGTCGGGGGCGTGGGTGGCCTGGATCCGGTGGACCACGTCCAGCACCACCATCCCCTCGCCACCCTCGACGGTGTACTCCTTGAAGTCGCCGCCGGCGGCGTCGCCGCGGAACACCCGCATCGTGAAGGTCTTTGCCATCACTGCCTCTCCTGGACGAGGGCCTTCAGCTCGGGAGGCATCTGGGGCAGCGGCTCGCGCCGCAGATCGATCCGGTCGCCCTGCTGCCGGGAGACCAGATTGACCGCCCCCCAGGTGTCGTCGGTGTACGGGTGGTCCTCGCGGGTGTGGCCGCCCCGGCTCTCCTTGCGCTCCAGCGCGGCGAGCGCGCAGCATTCCGACACGGTCAGGAGCGAGGCCAGGTCCAGCGCCACGTGCCAGCCCGGGTTGTAGACGCGGCCGCCGTCGACGTGCACCCGGGCCGCGCGCTGCTTGAGCACCGCGAGCTTCTCGAGCGCCTGTTGGAGCTCGGCCTCGACCCGGATGATGCCGACCAGGTTGTGCATGGTGTCCTGCAGGTCGGCCTGGATGGTGTACGGATTCTCGCTGCCCGAGCGGGTGAAGGGCTCGAGCAGGGTGCGCGCGATGGACTCCACCTGACCGCCGTCCACCGTGAGCCGACCGCCCAGGTTCTTGCAGTAGAGCGCGGCGTGCAGCCCGGCCCGGCGCCCGAACACGAGCAGGTCGCCGAGGGAGTTGCCGCCGAGGCGGTTGCTGCCGTGGAGCCCGCCCGCCACCTCGCCGGCCGCGAAGAGGCCGGGCACGGTGGCCGCGGTGGAGTCGGCGTCCACCCGCACCCCGCCCATGACGTAGTGCATGGTGGGCCCCACCTCCATCGGCTCCTTGGTGATGTCGACGCCGGCCAGCTCCTTGAACTGGTGGTACATCGAGGGCAGGCGCTTGCGGATGTAATCGGCGTCGCGCCGCGTGCAGATGTCGAGGAACACCCCGCCGTGCACGGTCCCGCGGCCCGCCTTCACCTCGGAATTGATGGCGCGGGCCACCTCGTCGCGCGGCAGGAGATCCGGGGTCCGCCGGTTGTTCTTCTTGTCCTGGTACCAGCGGTCGGCCTCCTCCTGGCTGTCCGCGGTCTCGGCCTTGAAGAACTCGGGGATGTAGTTGAACATGAACCGCTCGCCCGCGGTGTTCTTCAGCGTCCCGCCGTCGCCGCGCACGCCCTCGGTCACCAGGATGCCGCGCACCGAGGGGGGCCACACCATCCCGGTCGGGTGGAACTGCACGAACTCCATGTCGATGAGGTCCGCGCCCGCCCAGAAGGCGAGCGAGTGGCCGTCGCCGCTGTACTCCCAGGAGTTCGAGGTGTACTTCCACGCCTTGCCGATGCCGCCGGTGGCCAGCACGATGGCCTTGGCCTTGAAGAGGACGAACTTGCCGGTGTTGCGCCAGTAGCCGAAGGCCCCGCACACCCGGTCGCCGTCCTTGAGCAGGCGCTCGATCTTGCACTCCATGTACACCTCGATGGCCTGGTGGATCGCGTGGTACTGGAGCGTGCGGATCATCTCGAGCCCGGTGCGGTCGCCCACGTGGGCCAGCCGCGCGTAGCGGTGGCCGCCGAAGTCGCGCTGCGAGATGAGCCCGTCCTTGGTCCGGTCGAAGAGCGCGCCGTAGCGCTCGAGCTCCAGCACGCGCTCCGGGCTCTCCTGGGCGTGAAGCTGGGCCATGCGCCAGTTGTTCAGCATCTTGCCGCCGCGCATGGTGTCGCGGAAGTGGACCTGCCAGTTGTCC
Source organism: Candidatus Methylomirabilota bacterium (assembly GCA_035315345.1). Taxonomy (NCBI): domain Bacteria; phylum Methylomirabilota (SeqCode); species Candidatus Methylomirabilota bacterium. The sequence continues at coordinate 6,955 of DATFYA010000187.1, read as the reverse complement.
TCCGGCCACACGTTGCCCATCGCGGCGGCGATCCCGCCCTCGGCCATGACGGTGTGGGCCTTGCCGAGGAGCGACTTGCAGACCAGCCCGACCGACACGCCCTGGGCCGCCGCCTCGATGGCCGCCCGCAGCCCGGCGCCGCCCGCGCCGATGACCAGGACGTCGTGCTCGTGGGTCTCGTATTCGACGGTCGCCATCAGATGATCCTCCAGTCGCGGATGATCCCCATCGAGACCAGCCGGATGTAGAGATCCGTCAGGCCCACGCTGAACAGCGAGAGCCAGGCGAACATCGGGTGCCGCTCGTTGAGCCGGGTGAAGAACTTCCAGACTCCGTACCGCGCGGGGGCCTTGGAGAAGACGTCCACGTGGCCGCCGCACACGTGGCGGCAGGAGTGGCAGGAGAAGGTGTACCCGGCCAGGAACAGCACGTTGATCCACATGACGATGGTGCCGACCCCGATGCCGAAGCCGTCCGGGAAGCGGAAGGCGAGGATCGCGTCCCAGGTGAGCATCCCGATGAAGAGCACCGCGACGTACCAGATGTAGCGGTGGAAGTTCTGCAGGAACAGGGGGAAGCGGGTCTCCCCGGTGTAGCCGGCCTTGGTGTCCCGCACCGCGCACGCGGGCGGAGCCAGCCAGAACGAGCGGTAGTAGGCCTTGCGGTAGTAGTAGCAGCTCAGCCGGAAGAGGCCCGGGCCGGCCAGGATCAGGAACGCGGGCGACAGCACGCCGACGATCGGCAGCGACACGTCCGGCACGGTCCACGAGCCGAAGCTGTGATGCAGGCAGGCCTTGGTGATGCACGGGGAATAGAAGGGCGACAGGTACGGGTCCGCGAAGTAGTGCGCGTTCTGGAACGCGGCCCACGTCGAGTAGATGATGAAGGCCAGCAGCACCACCACCACCGTCACCGGCAGCGCCCACCACGAATCCCGGCGCAGCGTCGCGGCCGCGATCGGCGCGCGCGCCTCCCCGAGGATGCGTCCGCCCTGCCTCTGCGCGGTTGCCCCGTTCATGACCGCTCCTCCCTCGCGTAAGCCTTCATGCCATCCTGGTAGAGATCGCCGCCGTGGCAGTCGTTGACCACGATGGCGGGAAATCCCGCGACCTCGAGCCGGCGGATCGCCTCGGTGCCGAGGTCCTCGTAGGCCACCACCTCGAGCTTCTTCACGAAGGCGGAGAGCACCGCGCCCGCGCCCCCGATCGCCCCGAAGTAGACCGCCTTGTGCTGGCGAAGCGCGTCCTTCACCGGCTGCGAGCGGGCGCCCTTGCCCAAGGTGCCCTTGAGGCCCAGGCTCAGCAGCTTCGGGGTGAATTTGTCCATGCGCCCGCCGGTGGTCGGGCCGATGGAGCCGACCACGTGGCCCGGGCGCGCCGGCGAGGGGCCCGTGTAGTAGATGATCTGGCCGCGCACGTCGATGGGCAGCGGCGTCCCCGCCTCCATCAGCGGCAGCAAGCGCGCGTGGGCCGCGTCGCGGGCGGTGTACATCACGCCGGTGATCCGCACGCGGTCGCCCGCCTTCAGCGAGGCGACGTCCTCGTCGCTGAGCGGCGGCGTCACCTCCTTGATCCCGTCGGTCCCGGTCGTGATCACAGCACCGCCTCCTTGTGCCGGTGCGCGTGGCACTCGATGGTCACCGCGACCGGGAGGCTGGTGATGTGACACGGGTACGTGAGGATGTGGATGCCGAACGCGGTGGTGTCGCCGCCGTAGCCCTGCGGGCCGATGCCGAGTCGGTTGGCGCGGTCCAGGACCTCGCGTTCGATCGCGGCCACCGCCGGATCCGGGTGGGACGCGCCCAGCTCGCGGAAGAGCGCCTTCTTGCTGAGCCGTGCCGCCTGCTCGAAGGTGCCGCCGACGCCGACCCCCGCGATGAGCGGCGGGCAGGCGTCGGGACCGGCGGTGCGGATGCACTCGAGGATCCACTCCTTGACGCCCTCCACGCCCTCGGCGGGAGTGAGCATCTTGTACTTCGAGCGGTTCTCGCAGCCGCCCCCCTTGGCCATGATCGAGATCTTGAGCTCCGACCCGGCCACCACGTCCAGGTGGATCACCGCGGGCGTGTTGTCGCCGGTGTTCACCCGGTCGAAGGGCGAGCGGACGATCGACGCGCGCAGGTATCCTTCCTGGTACCCCTGCCGCACCCCATCGTTGATCGCCTCGTAGAGGCCGCCACCGGTCACGTGCACGTCCTGCCCCAGCTCGACGAAGCAGACCACGAAGCCGGTGTCCTGGCAGTACGGGATCTTCTTCGTCCGCGCCAGCTCCGCGTTCTGCTGGAGGATCTGCAGCACCTGCCGGCCCGCCGGGGAGCGCTCCTTCTCGAGCGCGCCCGCGAAGGCCCGCAGCATGTCGGGCTCCAGCGAATAGTTCGCCTCCATGCAGAGTTTCTTGACCGCGTCGACGATGGAGGAGACGTGGATCTCGCGCATGGCGGACTAGAGCTTCAGCTTCTCGACCAGCTCGCGCACCGCCGCGGCCGACTTGTCGAAGGCGGCCTGCTCGTCCTTCTGCAGCTTGATCTCGATGATCTGCTCGACCCCCTTGCGGCCCAGCTTCACCGGGACCCCCACGTAGAGACCCCTGGTGCCGTACTGCCCGTCGAGATAGGCCGCGCAGGGCAGGATCTTCTTCTTGTCCTTGAGGATGGCCTCCACCATCTCCACCGCGGAGGCCGCGGGCGCGTAGTAGGCGCTGCCCGACTTGAGGAACGCCACGATCTCCGCCCCGCCGTTGGCGGTCCGGGTCACCAGGGCCTGGATCCGGTCGGCGGGCAAGAGATCAGTGATCGGGATGCCCGCCACCGTGGAGTAGCGCGGCAGCGGCACCATGGAGTCGCCGTGGCCGCCCAGCACGAAGGCGGTCACGTTCTCCACCGACACGTCCAGCTCGCGCGCGATGAAGGTGCGGAAGCGCGCGGAGTCGAGCACACCCGCCATGCCGATGACCCGCTCGGCCGGAAAGCCCGATTTCTTCCAGGCCAGCTGCACCATCGCGTCGAGCGGGTTGGTGACCAGGATCAGGATCGCCTGCTTCGAGCGCTTCACCACCTGCTCCACCACCGAGCCCACGATCTCCGCATTCTTGAACAGGAGGTCGTCGCGGGTCATGCCCGGCTTGCGGGCCAGGCCGGCGGTGATCACCACGATATCGGAGTCCGCGGTCTCGTCGTAACCGTTGCTACCGACCAGGCTCGAGTCGTAGCCGTGCACCGGCCCGGCCTGGGCCAGGTCCAGCGCCTTCCCCTGCGGGATGCCCTCGACCACGTCGACCAGCACCACGTCGCCCAGCTCGCGCTCCACCGCGTACTGGGCCACGGAGGCGCCGACGTTGCCGGCGCCGATGACCGAGATCTTGGGCCGCGCTGCCATCACATCGACTCCATGTTCCGGACGATCGCGGTGCCGAACTCCGAGCACTTCACTTCCTTGGCGCCGTCCATCAGGCGGGCGAAGTCGTAGGTCACGACCTTCTGGCCGATGGTCTTCTCCAGGCCGGCGACCACCCGGTCCGCCGCTTCGGTCCAGCCCATGTAGCGCAGCATCATCTCGCCGGAGAGGATGACCGAGCCCGGATTGACCTTGTCCTGGCCCGCGTACTTTGGCGCGGTCCCGTGGGTGGCCTCGAACAGCGCGTGACCCGTGTCGTAGTTGATGTTGGCGCCGGGAGCGATGCCGATGCCGCCCACCTGCGCGGCGAGGGCGTCCGAGATCAGGTCCCCGGTCAGGTTGCAGCACGGGATCACGTCGAACTCGTCGGGCCGGGTGAGGATCTGCTGCAGGAACGCGTCGGTGATGGCGTCCTTGACCAGCATCTTCCCCGCCGGCGGCTTGCCGCCGCAGTCGTCCCAGCCCACCAGCCGGTCGGAGAACTCACGCTTGGCCAGCGCGTAGCCCCACTTCATGAACATCCCCTCGGTGTACTTCTGGATGTTGCCCTTGTGCACGAGGGTCACGTTGCGGCGCCCGTTCTCCACCGCGTAGCGCATCGCGGCCCGGATCAGCCGCTCGGATCCCTCCTTGGAGACCGGCTTGACGCCGATCGAGGAGGTGTTGGGGAAGCGGATCTTCTTGACCCCCATCTCCTTCTGGAGGAAGTCGATCACCTTCTTCGCCTCCGGCGTTCCCTGCTCCCACTCGATGCCCGCATAGATGTCCTCGGTGTTCTCCCGGAAGATCACCATGTCGATCTTCTCGGGGTGCTTCACCGGGGAGGGCACGCCCTTGAACCAGCGCACCGGCCGCAGGCACACGTAGAGGTCCAGCTCCTGGCGCAGGGTCACGTTGAGCGAGCGGAAGCCCTCACCCACCGGAGTGGTGAGCGGGCCCTTGATCGCCACCAGGTACTGACGGATCACGTCGAGGGTCTCGGGGGGTAGCAGGTTCGGCGGGCAGTCCGTTCCGTACACCGTCGCCGCCTTCTCGCCCGCGTAGACTTCGGCCCACGCGATCTTGCGCTTGCCCTTGTAGGCCTGGGCCACCGCGGCGTCCAGCACGCGCACCGACGCGGCCCAGATGTCCGGGCCGGTGCCGTCGCCCTCGATGAAGGCGACGATCGGATGGTCGGGAACCTGCAGCTTGCCGTGGCCGATGGTGATCTTCTCGCCCGCCGGGATCTTGACTCTCGCTGCCGCCATTGGACCGTCTCCCTTGCTCTGAGTTATGTGAGGGCGTTCAGGGCTGAGCCCGCCTTGAACCACCCGATCTGCTCGTCGGTCATCGTGTGCAGGCACTGGATGCTGACCGTCTTGCCGTCCGGCTTGTGAATGACCACCTCCACCGGCGTGCCCGGCGTCAGCGTGGCGAGGCCGCGCACGGACACGCGGTCGGCCTGCTCGAAGAGGTCGTAGTCGCCGGCCTTGGCGAACGTCAGCGGCAGGATGCCCTGCTTCTTGAGATTCGTCTCGTGAATGCGCGCGAAGCTCCGCACGATCACCACCTTGCACCCGAGGTAGCGCGGGGACATGGCGGCGTGCTCGCGGCTCGATCCTTCGCCGTAGTTCTCGTCGCCGATCACGACCCAGCTGACGCCGCGCGCTTTCAGGTCCCGCGCGTTGGCGGTGAAGGTGGCCACCTGGCCGGTGACCGGATTGGCGCCCTTGCCGGCTTCCCCGGTGAAGGCGTTGACCGCGCCCAGGAACATGTTGTCGCTGATCCGGTCGAGGTGGCCGCGGAAGCGGAGCCAGGCGCCGGCGGGCGAGATGTGGTCGGTGGTGGTCTTGCCCTTAGTCTTCACTAAGATGGGAAGTTCACCGAAATCCCGGCGATCCCAGCGCGGGAACGGCTGCAGGAGCTGCAGGCGCTCGCTCGTCGGCGAGATGGCCACCTGGATCTTGTCGCCGTCGGTGGCGGGCGCCTCGAAGCCCTCCTCGCCCTTCACGAAGCCCTGCGCGGGCAGCTCCTCGCCCTCCGGCGCGGTGAAGCGGAACGGCTTGCCGTCGGGACCGGGAATCGTCCCGTGCACCGGATCGAACTCGAGCGTGCCCCCGAAGGCCAGCGCGGTGACGATCTCGGGGCTGGTCAGGAACGACAGCGTCGACGCGCTGCCGTCGTTGCGCCCCGGGAAGTTGCGGTTGAACGAGGAGACGATGGTGTTGGTCTCCTCCTTGCCCACATCGCTCCGCTTCCACTGGCCGATGCAGGGCCCGCACGCGTTGGCGAGCACGGTGCCCCCGATCCGCTGGAAGGTCTCCATGATGCCGTCGCGCTTGATCGTCTGATAGATGCGCTCGGAGCCCGGCGTGACCAGGAACGGGGTCTTGGCCTTGATGCCCGCCTTCAACGCCTGCATGGCGATGTGGGCGGCCCGCCGCATGTCCTCGTAGGAGGAGTTGGTGCACGAGCCGATCAGGGCCTGCTTGATGGTGGCCGGCCAGCCTTCCTTCTTTACTTCCGCGGCCAGCTTGGAGACGGGCCGCGCCCGGTCCGGCGAGTGCGGACCGACGATGTGGGGCTCGAGCTCGGAGAGATCGATCTCCACTACCTCGTCGTAGAACTTCCGCGGATCGCGGATCGCCTCGGGATCGGCCACCAGGTGCTGGCGGTGCTGCTCGGCCAGCCGCGCGATGTCGGCCCGATCGGTGGCGCGCAGGTAGGCGGCCATGCGGTCGTCGAAGTGGAAGAGCGAGGTGGTGGCCCCCAGCTCCGCGCCCATGTTGCAGATGGTGCCCTTGCCGGTGGCGCTGATCGATTCGGCGCCCGGTCCGAAGTACTCGATGATCTTGTTGGTGCCACCCTTCACGGTCAGCAGCCCGCACAGATAGGTGATGACGTCCTTGGGCGAGCTCCAGCCCGAGAGCTTGCCGGTGAGGTGCACGCCGATCAGCTTCGGATCGAGCACCTCCCAGGCGAGCCCGGCCATCGCCTCGCCGCAGTCGGCGCCGCCGACGCCGATGGCGGCCATGCCGAGGCCGCCCGCGTTCGGGGTGTGGGAATCCGCGCCGATCATGAGCCCGCCCGGGAAGGCGTAGTTCTCGAGCACGACCTGATGGATGATGCCGGCGCCGGGCTTCCAGAAGCCGATGCCGTACTTCCTCGAGGTCGAGTGGAGGAAGTCGTAGACCTCGCGGTTCTCGTCGATCGCGCGCTGCATGTCCGCGGCGGCGCCGCTCTCCGCGCGGATCAAATGGTCGCAGTGCACCGTGCTCGGCACCGCCACCTGCTTCTTGCCCGCCTGCATGAACTGCAGCAGCGCCATCTGGCCGGTCGCGTCCTGCAGGGCGACACGGTCCACGCGCAGCCGCAGCTGGGCTCGGCCCCGGCTCCACTCCTGCCTGGCGAAATCGTCGGCGTGGGCGACCAGGATCTTCTCGGCCAGGGTGAGCGGGCGGCCGAAGCGCCGGCGGGCCTCCTCCAGCTTGCCGGGCATGGATTCGTACAGCCGCTTGATCTGGTCAACCGCCATGGTGGGCCTCCCTGACCGCCAAGTATCCGGAATGACAACCTTACGACCC